>NZ_JBXAYE010000002.1:57137-362829 GCF_056782135.1 Dellaglioa sp. CoH-56-MRSF-11
ACAAGAAGTACAAGAAGTACAAGAAGTACAAGAAGTACAAGAAGTACAAGAAGTACAAGAAGTACAAGAAGTACAAGAAGTACAAGATAGCTATTATGATAATCAGTCAGATGAAGAAGTCAAAAGGTCAGATGCAAGTTATCAATTTCCATCACTTGATTTATTACCAGATCCTATTTTAGAAAATGCTGGTGAATTAGATGATTGGGTACTTTCTCAAATTGATGTATTAAATAATACATTGGAAGCATTCCATGTTAATGCAGAAGTTGATGGCTGGACAGTTGGGCCAACGGTGACCCAATTTGAAGTATCATTAGCTGCTGGTGTTAAGGTAAGTAAGATTACCAACCTTGTTGATGACTTGAAACTAGCGCTTGCTGCAAAAGATATCCGTGTAGAGGCGCCAATTCCTGGACGTAGTAGTGTTGGAATTGAAATACCTAATTTAAAATCAAGACCAGTCCTTCTCTCGGAAGTATTGAGATCTCCAGTGTTTATAGAAAATAAATCACCATTGACGGTGGCGTTAGGTGTCGATTTATTTGGTGAAGCACAAGTAACTAACTTACAAAAAATGCCGCATGGATTAATTGCTGGTGCTACAGGGTCTGGTAAGTCAGTTTTTATCAATAGTTTATTAGTTTCTATTTTATATAAGGCAACACCAAACGAAGTTAAATTGTTATTGATTGATCCTAAAGCTGTCGAATTAGCGCCATATCATGATATTCCTCATTTATTAGCACCTGTTATATCAGATGCAAAAGCAGCTTCGGCAGCTTTGAAATGGGCTGTTGATGAAATGGAAGAACGCTATCAAAAATTAGCTGCAGCTGGAGCTAAAAATATTGGTAACTTTAATCAAAAAGCAGAAGCTAATGGCGATTTTGGCCTAAAGATGCCGTATATTTTAATTATTATTGATGAATTAGCTGATTTAATGATGGTTGCTTCAAATGAAGTTCAAGAATATATTGCAAGAATTACACAAAAAGCTAGAGCAGCAGGAATTCATTTAATTCTGGCTACACAACGACCAAGTGTTGATGTTGTTACGGGTACAATTAAAAATAATATTCCAACTCGAATTGCATTTATGGTTTCTAGTCAAATTGACTCGAGAACTATCTTGGATACGGCCGGTGCTGAAAAATTACTTGGACGAGGCGATATGCTCTATCTAGGTAATGGATCAAGTCAGGCTGTTAGGTTACAAGGAACGTATATAGAAGATGAAGTAGATTTAATTACAGATTTTGTTAGAACTCAAGGAAAGCCAAGATATGCATTTAATCCAGATGGACTGAAAAAAATGGCAGATCAAAATGAACAACAAGATGATTTATTGCCAGGTATTTTAGATTTTATTGCGCACGAACAAACCATTTCAACTTCTAAATTACAGCGCGTCTTTTCAATTGGGTATAATAGAGCTGCCAATATTATTGACGAACTTGAAAATCAGCAACATATCTCACATGCTAAGGGGTCGAAACCTCGAGATGTGTATTTAAATGAAGATGAACTCAGACGGATGAGAGAAGAATTTTAACGACAAACTGAATATTAACTCATTTTATGGTAAAATTATGAATGAATAATGTCAGAAAAGGGGATAATGATGAATAACCAAAAAGTATATTATTTTGTAGGAATAAAAGGCTCAGGGATGAGTTCTTTAGCATTAATTTTACACGATCAAGGATTTAAGGTTGAAGGCTCTGATATTGACCAATATACATTCACACAACGTGGATTAGAATTAGCTAATATTAAGGTTTATTCATTTGATGAAAAAAATATCCATGAAGGTTTGACTGTAATTGCGGGAAATGCATTTACAGCGGATCATCCTGAACTTAAAAAGGCACGTGAAATGGGATTAGATATTGTCAGTTATCCTGAAATGTTAAGTCGATTAATGGAAGGTTACACAAGTATTGGTGTTGCCGGCTCTCATGGTAAAACAAGTACAACAGGATTGCTTGCACATGTCTTAAGTGGTATTGCACCAACGAGTTACTTAATTGGGGATGGTACTGGTAAAGGAAAACCTGATGCAAGATTCTTTGTTTATGAAGCAGATGAATACCGTCGACATTTTGTTGCCTATCACCCAGATTATTCAATTATGACTAATATTGATTTTGATCATCCAGATTATTTTACTGGTATTGATGACGTTTTTGATTCATTTGAAACAGTTGCAAAACAAACCAAAAAAGGAATATTTGCTTGGGGAGATGATCCTTTACTCCGTAAAATAAAAGCTGATGTTCCAATTTATTATTATGGTACAAAGGATTCTGATGATTTCCAAGCTCGTGATATAAAACGAACAACTAAAGGTTCTGAATTCGATGTTTATTATCACGATACATCATTAGGTCATTACCAAATTCCAATTTTTGGTGAACATAATATCTTAAATAGTTTGGCCGTTATTGCTGTTTCGTATTTTGAAAAAGTTGATTTAGAAGAAATTGCAAGTGAATTATTAAGTTTTAAAGGGGTTAAACGCCGGTTTAGCGAAAAGTATATTGGTGATATGACAATTATTGATGATTACGCACATCATCCATCAGAAATTAAAGCAACAATTGATGCTGCTCGTCAAAAATATCCTGATAAAGAATTAATTGCGGTCTTCCAACCACATACGTTTAGTAGAACTATTGCGTTGATGGATGATTTTGCAATTAGTTTGAATCTTGCCGATAAGGTTTATTTAACGGATATTTTCAGTTCTGCTCGTGAAACATCAGGTAATGTTTCTAGTGAAGATCTTGGTGCAAAGATTGTTAAGGGTGGCGAGATTATCAAACTTGATAATCTTTCGCCATTACTTGATTACAATAATGCAGTTGTTATTTTTATGGGCGCTGGAGATGTCCAAAAATATGAATATGCATATGAAGAATTATTGAGTAATTTAAGTTTTAAAAATAATTAGTTGCTGAAAAAGAAATGATTTTCGAATCATTTCTTTTTTATTACTTAATTTTTTTTTACGAAAAGTGAAAATTCTTGATAATTTTACATGATTTGGTACACTTGTCCTTATACATACAAGGGGTTATCCTTTAAAAAGGTTAATGCTGTATGAGGTTAAAAGTCATGTTGTATTCTGATTAAAATAAGTAGTATTGCTCTAACTTATTTCATTTTATTAAATTAGTTGTAATAGGTTTTAGTGTATTAATCACAATATTTTAAACATGATTTCTTAATTAACAAGGAGGAAAATAAGATGGATAATCAAAATAGCGTTATTATTAATGAAAAAGATGGATTAAATCATTTTTTAGCAAAATTATATGGGTATATGGCGCTTGCAGTTGGCGTTTCAGCTGTCACAGCATTTTTAACATTGACAGTATTTCAAAAATTAGTTTATGGCTTTATGGCAGAACATTCATGGTCAATTTGGGCATTATTTATTGTCCAATTGGTGGTTGTCTTAAATATTAACGTAAAGGCATCAAGGGCACCATTTGTAACATTTGCTTTATTGATGGGGTATTCTGTACTTGAGGGCGTAACGTTGTCGTTGATTATATCAATGTATTCAGTCGGGAATATCATTGCTGCATTTGCCGCAAGTTCGGCTGTATTCGTTACGATGACCATTTTAGGAAATGTTACTAAACGAGATTTAACTAAATTAGGCACACAGGCATTAGCAGCTTTGGTTGGACTAATTGTTGCTTCATTTGTAAATTTATTCTTACAAAGTGAACTTATTAATTACGTATTCTCATATATCGCTGTGATTATTTTCACCATTTTAACAGCGTGGGACACACAAAAATTAAGACAAGTATTTTTACAACGAGATAGCAATGTTTCAGTTTCTAACTTAGCTATGACAGGTGCACTAATGTTATATCTTGATTTTATTAATTTATTCATTTCATTCTTACAAATCTTTGGTTACGGTGGTAGAGATTAGTAATTCATAAATAAGAAGGTTAAACCTCCAAGTTAAGGATTTATAACTTGGGGGTTTTTATTACTTTATTGAGTTATTAGCGTATTCATTATTAATCACGGCTGATGTTTGGTAAAATAGAGATAGAGATTTTCAAAGGAGACGGATATTAAATGACTAATACTAATGAGAAACTACTATTGATTGATGGAAACAGTATTGCCTATCGTGCATTTTTTGCATTGTACCAATCTGTAGATAGATTTACAAACCAAGCTGGGTTACATACAAATGCATTATATGGGTTTAATAATATGTTGAATGTCATATTAGATACCGAAAAACCGACACATGTATTAGTTGCATTTGATGCAGGAAAGACAACATTTAGAACTAAAAAATATGATAATTACAAGGCCGGTAGATCAAAAACACCGCCAGAACTAAAAGAACAAATGCCATATTTTAGAGAATTACTAGCAGGATACGGCATTAAAACTTACGAATTAATTGATTTTGAAGCAGATGACATTATAGGCACAATGGCAAAAAAAGGTGAAGAAGCTGGATATAATGTGACTATTGTGACTGGAGATCGAGATTTAACACAATTAACAACCGATAAAGTAACAGTTTCTGTCACAAAAAAAGGCGTTAGTGAAATCGAAAAATTTACACCAGAGCATGTAATGGAAAAATTTGGATTAACACCATTGCAAATTATTGATATGAAGGGATTAGTTGGCGATACGTCAGATAATTATCCCGGTGTTACTAAAGTTGGTGAGAAGACTGCAATTAAATTATTAACAGAATATGACTCAATGGAGAATCTTTACGAAAATATTGATCAATTAAAGAAAAGTAAAATGAAAGAGCATTTAATTGAAGATAAAGATCAAGCATTTATGAGCAAAGATTTAGCCAGAATTCGACAAGATGCACCTATCACAATCGATTTTCCTGATACAAAATGGGATGGAAAAGACTTAGATAAGTTAGTTGCTTTCTATGAAAAAATGGATTTTAAAAAATTTTTAAGTCAATTAAATTTAAATTCAGCATCAGATAGTGTAGAAATGAATTTATTTCCAGAACCTAAAAAGACAGATTATAAAGTATTAACTAGTGATAATTTAGATGAATTATCTAAATTATCACAACCAATTTCTTTTTATTTAGAGATGTTGGAAGATAATTATCATACAGCAGATTTTGATGGATTTGCGATAGGTGATGGCAATCAATTTTTCGTAACACGAGATGTTGATTTGTTAAAATCTAAAACTTTAGTTTCAATTCTTTCAAATGATAAAATTAAAAAGAATGTATTTAATTTTAAACGTAATTATGTAGCATTGAACCGATTGGACATTCAACTTGCAGGAACTGAATTCGATCTTTTGTTGGCTTCATATTTGTTAGATACAAGTGATAATAGTAATGATCTTAGTAAAGTTGCACAGAAACATGATTACTATGACGTTAAGTCTGATGAAGAGGTATATGGTAAAGGCGTTAAACGTGCAATTCCAGAAGATGATGATATTTTCTTTAGTCATATGGCATCGAAAGTTGACGCCTTAAATCTTTTGAAAGAACCATTAATGGCCGGATTAGTTGATCATGAGCAAATGGATTTGTACACGGATATGGAACTTCCTCTTTCACTTGTATTAGCCAAGATGGAAATTCAAGGCATTAATGTGGATGCCGATAGATTGAAGATTATGAAAAAGGAATTTTCAACTATTTTAAGTGATATGGAAACTAAAATTTATAGTGAAGCTGGTGAAGAATTTAATATTAATTCACCAAAACAATTAGGCGTTATTTTATTTGAAAAATTAAAATTACCTGTTGTTAAAAAAACTAAAACAGGTTACTCAACTGCAGTTGATGTTTTAGAACAACTTAGTACAATAGCTCCAATTGCAGATTTAATTTTAAAATATCGACAAATTGCAAAAATTCAATCAACGTATGTTGAAGGATTATTAAAAGTTAGACATGAAGATAAGAAAGTTCATACAAGATACCTACAAACACTGACAGCGACAGGCCGATTATCATCTGTAGATCCTAATCTACAAAATATTCCGGTCCGCGTTCCTGAAGGTAAGAAAATTAGACAAGCATTTATACCTGAACATAAGGGATGGAAAATATTCTCATCTGACTATTCACAAATTGAGTTGCGTGTTTTGGCCCATATTGCGCATGATGCTAATATGCAAGAAGCTTTTAAAGAAGGAATCGATATCCATGCTAATACAGCAATGAAAATTTTTAGTTTAGAATCGCCAGATGACGTGACGTCAAATATGCGTCGAACAGCTAAGGCAGTCAATTTTGGGATTGTTTATGGTATTAGTGATTATGGATTGTCACAAAATATTGGGATTACTAGAAAACAAGCACAAACATTTATTGATACTTATTTAAATGAATTTACAGGCGTTAAGAACTACATGGAAAGCGTTGTGCGTGAAGCTAAAGATAAGGGCTATGTTGAAACATTATTCCATCGTCGTCGTTATTTACCAGATATTAACAGTCGAAACTTTAATTTACGTTCTTTTGCTGAAAGAACTGCAATGAATACCCCAATTCAAGGTAGTGCTGCGGATATTATTAAAGTAGCGATGATTAATATGAACAAAATGTTAGAAGAAGAACATTTACAAGCCAAAATGTTATTACAAGTACATGATGAATTAATTTTTGAAGCACCTGAAGAAGAAATTGCTATCTTGCAAAAGAAAGTTCCTGAAGTTATGGACGCTGCTGTTTCTTTAGAGGTTCCTTTAAAAGTTGAGAGTGCGTTTGGTGATAGTTGGTTTGATACTAAATAAAAAGTGGTTGGGGGTAATTATATGCCAGAATTACCAGAAGTTGAAACGGTTCGAAGAGGTCTTAGTCAATTAGTTATAGGTAAGACAATTAAATCAATTGATGTTTTATGGCCTAAAATTGTATCTGGGGATGTACTAGATTTTAAGCGTGAATTAGAAGGTAGAAAGATTGAATCAATCGATAGACTGGGTAAATACTTACTTTTTCGTTTTGATAGTAAAATGACAATGGTTTCTCATTTAAGAATGGAAGGCAAATATTTTGTCCGTGGATCAGATGAACCAATTGAAAAACATTCCCACGTCATATTTCATTTAACTGATGGGCAAGATTTAAGATACAATGATGTTCGTAAGTTTGGACGCATGCAACTAATCCCCACAGGTCGAGAACGTGAACTTTCGGGACTTAAGAAGCTAGGACCAGAACCGACAGAAGATGATTTTAAGCTCAGTTATTTCAAAAAATATTTATCTCGTAAGCATATGGCAATCAAGCCTGTGTTATTAAATCAAGAAGCGGTTGCTGGTCTTGGAAATATTTATGTTGATGAAGTTTTATGGATGAGTAAAATTAATCCGGAACAGCCAGCAAATTTAATTTCTGATAGGAAATTAGCTATATTACGTAAAAATATTATTCTTGAGCTAGCCACTGCGGTACAAGCTGGTGGAACAACAATTAGATCCTATACGGGTGCGTTTGGTGAGACGGGTTTGTTCCAATTTGATTTGAATGTCTATGGTCAAACAGGAAAACCATGTCCTAGATGCGGAGCGCCTATTGTTAAAATAAAAGTGGCACAACGAGGGACACACTACTGTCCACATTGCCAACCGTTAAAGGAAGTTTAAAAATGACTTATATTCTTGGACTAACTGGTGGCATAGCAACAGGTAAATCAACAGTTAGTCGTATTTTTAGAGAAGAAAATATCACAGTTATTGATGCAGACGTTATTGCGAGACAAGCTGTTGAACCAGAATCTGTAACATTAAAAATAATCATTCAAACATTTGGTGAAAAATATTTATCATTAACCGGGAATTTGAATCGAAAAGAGTTAGGTCAGCTAGTTTTTAATGATGCAACAGAGTTAAAAAAATTGAACGGCATTATGGTTCCTGCTATTAGAAAAGAAATCTTGTCACAAATAGAAGTCCAAAAAAAATTAGGTAGCCAGTTAATTATTTTGGATATGCCTTTATTATTTGAGCAAAACTACCAATTACTTTGTGATGCAGTAATGGTTATCTATGTACCTGAAACAGCACAATTAGAACGTTTAATGAAGCGGGATGAATTGTCTTTAGATGAGGCGATGTTAAGGGTTAAAGCACAATGGCCCATTCAAAAGAAAAAAGATTTAGCAGATTTTGTAATAGATAATTCAACAACGGTTGCCGTTACAAGGGTTCAAGTGCTAAACTGGCTTAGTAATCAAATTAATGGTTAAATAATGTAAATAAAAAATAATGAGGTGTCACAATGAAATGTCCACATTGCCAACATAATGGCTCTCGAGTCGTTGACAGTCGACCAACAGATGAAGGTCGCGTTATCAGACGACGTCGTGAATGTGAAAATTGTGAATTTAGATTCACAACATTTGAACGAGTTGAAGCTACACCACTACTTGTTATTAAAAAAAATGGAACACGTGAAGAATTTAATCGTGAAAAGATTCTTAAAGGTATTATCAGTTCTGCTGAGAAAAGACCAGTTTCAATGAAAGCTATCACTCATCTTGTGGATCAAGTGGAAAATAATGTTAGAGCATTAGGTGAAAATGAAATTTCTAGCCAACTAATTGGTGAATATGTTATGGGATTATTGGCTGATGTAGATGAAATTGCGTACATTAGATTTGCTAGTGTTTATCGCCAATTTAAAGATATGAGTGTTTTCTTAAAAGAATTAAATGAAATGATGGCTCGTGATAAAACACCTACAGATAAACCGGATTTGAAGGAATGATAATCAATGATTGATATATGCGGAAATATGAGTCCGAAAGACGGTTATGTCGTTTTAATGGATGAAAAAGTTACAAATGATGATATTGAACGACTAGACTACTTGTATCAACCTGTTATGGGTGTGATTGCGAGTGGTCTATTTGCTCTATTGAAAGGTGAGGCAGGTCAAAATCCACAATTATCTAATCGAAAGATGCATAGTGAATTACTTGCATTACTAAATATTGACATAGCAATGTTTTATGAAGCAAGAAGTGCCCTTGAAGCTTTAGGGCTTTTGAAGAGCTTTGAAAAAGAGGATGCAATAGGAAAAGTTGTTGTCTATCAATTGCGTCGACCTTTGCAAGCAACTGATTTTTTTACAGATGATTTACTAAGCACTTTACTCTGGGAATCGATTGGTGATGGTAGGTACAAAGAAATTACCACTCGATTTGCGTTACCAATTTTAAAATTAGATGGCTTCAAAGAAACATCTAAAAGTTTCTTAGATGTTTTCCAAGTTAATCAAGATCATTTGTCTAATAAACCTGATATTATTTCTGAAAGTAAAAAAGTTTTTTCAACGGACAAGAAGATACCGAAAAAGTTAGTTGAGTCAGGTAGTATTGAGTCATTTGATTTTAAATTTTTTATTGAACTACTGGAAAAGAGTTTCGTTTCTTTGGATAATATCAATGAACAGCGGGATTTAATTATTTCAGAGCATCTCTTGTATGGTATTGATGAAATCGAAATGGCCCAATTTATTGGAGATTCAGCTGACTTATCAACAAATGAAGTTGATTATAATTCATTCAAGCAACATATTGCTCACAAATATAATCAACAAATTAAACTGAAAAAACAAGAAGATTTAACAAGTAGTGATAATAAAAAGGTTAATATGAAATCTGTTGAAACGCTAAAAAAAGTTGGTTTTTCTGAAGAGGATTCGCAGTTAATTCTTGCGAGTGAAGCCTATAAACCTTTTGATTTTTTGAAATCGTTAAAAGAAAGCAAGGGTGGATATGTCACTGACAGTGAAGCATATCTGTTACAGCAACTTATTCAACGACAGATATTTTCTAATTCAGTCATTAATATTCTGATTCATTACATTTTGATTGACCGTGATTTATCAACACTTAATAAATCGTTTGTCGATACTATGGCTAATGATTGGTCACAGCAAAAAGTGAAGACACCTGAAGAAGCCATTAATCAGGTTCGACAATTTAACAATAAAAAGACTGAAACTAAGGCGTCAAACCAACGACAAAGAAAAATAATTAAAAAAGAGACATTGCCTGATTGGGCTAAAGATGACTATCAAGCACCAAAAGTGGATGTAAAAGTTGATAAGGATGAACTAAAAAGACAACTTGCTGAATTTAATAAAACAGCACCCAAAGGAGGAAAATGATGGAAGATTTAGGGACAGAAATCAAAAAATTTCTTGAAAAGGACAACCTGAGTGAAAGATATCCTAATGTTAATTATCGTGATTTAATGAGAAAAGTTTATGAAGATTCAGATGTCATCGCTTTTTTAGATAGAAATAAAGCTGAATTAACAGAGGATAGTATTCGACGCGCTGATGCAAAATTGTATGAATTCTTATCTGAAAAAAATAAAATTATTCTTGGTAAAGGAATGATAGCACCAGGTTATAAGCCACAATTGGTTTTGAATAATCATATGATTGATGTTTCCTATGTACCAACAGATTCTTTTATCGAGGCTCAAAAAAGTAGAGCATTAGCTAAGCGAGTTAAATCAATGAGTATGTCTAAAGATATCAAAAACGCGACTATGAATGGCTTTGATATGGATGAACGTGGGGATGCACTTAGCCAGAGTTTAAAATTTATAACAACATTTGTTGATAGTCCTAAATCTTATCACCAAGCAATGTATTTTTATGGTAGCTTTGGCGTTGGTAAAACATATCTTTTAGGTGCTATGGCCAATGAATTAGCAAGTCGAGGATACCAAACGACTTTAATGCATTTCCCTAGTTTTGCAGTTGAAATTAAAAATGCTATTAGTGATAATCGTGTTTATGACATGCTAAATGCTGTTAAAAAATCTGAAATTTTAATGATTGATGATATTGGTGCCGATGCAATGTCTAGTTGGGTTCGTGATGATATTTTAGGTGTTATTTTACAATATCGCATGCAAGAAGAATTACCAACTTTCTTTAGTTCTAATTTTTCGATGAAACAACTAGAAGATGAGCATTTACGTATTAGTCAAAAGGGTGAAGACGAGCCTCTTAAGGCAAAAAGAATTATGGAACGAATTCACTTTTTAGCAAAAGAAGTTAAGATTGTTGGAAAAAATCGTCGACCTAAATAAGAATAATAGTTGCTAAATTTCACTAAAAATGGTTAAATAGTTATTAAATTGATACGGAAGATTACATTCTTTTTTTATGTCCGCAGGGAGGGAAAGCATAGCTGAAAGCTTTTCTGGCAGAGAATAAGTGATGACCACTTCCATAATGTTGCCTGATTTTTATCAGGTCGGATTGGATCCGTTAAAATCTATGGAGAAAGTTTTGTTTCGGCAAAACTTTGAATTTGGGTGGAACCACGTTAATCGACGTCCCTAATACACGATTTTATTTGTGTATTAGGGACTTTTTTTGTATCAAAAAATATTAAAACAATGGAGGAAGTTAACATGTCAAAAATAAATATTACATTTCCAGATGGCGCAGTTAAAGAGTTTGATTCAGGTATTACGACTGAAGACGTTGCAAAGTCAATTAGTCCTAGTTTAGCTAAAAAATCAATTGCCGGTAAATTCAATGGTGTTTTGGTTGATTATCTTCGTCCATTAGAGGCAGACGGCGCTATCGAAATTGTTACTAAAGAATCTGCAGACGGATTAATCGTTTTATGGCATACAGCTGCTCAAGTTTTAGCTAATGCGTTACAACAATTATACCCAGGTATGAAATTTGGTATGAGTTCTGATATTGAAAATGGTTTCTATTTTGATACAGATAATGGTGAAACACAAGTTAGCGTTGATGATTTGAAGAAAATTCAAGATAAGATGAAATCAATTGTTAAAGAAAATTTGAAAATTGAACGTCAATTAGTTTCAAAAGCTGAAGCTCTTGAATTATTTGCTGGTGACCCATATCGTGCTGAATTAGTAGTTGAAGCTACTGATGAAAATGGACAAGTTGAAATTTACAAACAAGGTGAATTCGTTAACTTAAGCGATGGCGCACAATTACGCTCAACTGCTGATGTTAAAATTTTCCAATTATTATCAGTTGCTGGTGCATATTGGCAAGGTAAATCAAGTAATCCGATGTTACAACGTGTTTATGGTACAGCGTTCTTTAAACAAAAAGATTTAGATGCTGAATTAGTTCGTCGTCAAGAAGCACGTGAACGCGATCATCGAGTAATTGGTAATGACTTAGATTTATTCTTTGTAGATCCAAAAGTTGGTGCAGGATTACCATACTGGTTACCTAATGGTGCTACAATTCGTCGTACGATTGAACGCTACATTGTTGATAAGGAAGTTTCAAATGGTTATGATCATGTTTACACACCAATCTTAGCCAACTTGGATTTATATAAAACTTCTGGTCATTGGGACCATTATCGCGAAGACATGTTCCCACCAATGGACATGGGTGATGGCGAAGAGTTAGAGTTACGTCCAATGAACTGTCCTTCACATATTCAAGTTTACAAGCATCATATTCGTTCATATCGTGATCTTCCTATCAGAATTGCTGAATTAGGAATGATGCATCGTTATGAAAAATCAGGTGCACTTTCTGGTTTACAACGTGTACGTGAAATGACATTAAATGATGGTCATACTTTCGTTGCTCCTGATCAAATTCAAGAAGAATTTAAAAGCGTCCTTCGTTTAATGATGGAAGTTTATGATGACTTTGGGATTGCTGACTATTCATTCCGTTTGAGCTATCGTGATCCAGCTAACACAGAGAAATACTTTGATGATAATGAAATGTGGACAAAATCACAAAGTATGTTAAAAGGTGCTATGGATGATTTAGGCTTAGATTACTACGAAGCTGAAGGAGAAGCAGCATTTTACGGTCCTAAATTAGATGTTCAAACAAAAACAGCGTTAGGAAATGATGAAACGTTATCAACAATTCAATTAGATTTCATGATGCCTGAAAAATTTGAATTATCATACATCGGTGATGATGGTGAAGAACACCGTCCTGTTATGATTCATCGTGGACTTGTTTCAACGATGGAACGTTTTACAGCTTACTTAACAGAAATGTACAAAGGAGCATTCCCAACTTGGTTGGCTCCTAAACAGGTAACAATTATTCCTGTTAAAAACGATCTTCATGCCGATTATGCGCATGATTTACGTGCTAACTTAGTTGCTCGTGGTGTACGAGTAACGGTTGATGAACGTAACGAAAAGATGGGTTATAAGATGCGTCAAGCGCAAGTTACTAAAGTACCTTATATTTTAGTTGTCGGTGATAATGAAGTAGCTGAAAATACAGTTTCTGTTCGTCGACATGGTGAAGATGATTCAAATATCTTTACAAAAGAAGATTTTATTAACAACATTACAAAAGAAATTGCCAACTATAGTCGTAAAGCATAAAAAAGACTCATTTTAATTTGCTTGACAATGAGTCTTCAAGTTGGTATGATATAAAAGTTAAGAAAAAGCAGAGGCTCCCGCTTCTCGCCTGAAGAGACAAAGAGTCTCTGGGCAGAATATTATTGAAATTAAATTCCAATTAAAATGGATTTCAAGCGGGCTGCGATAATTTATTATTGTTGCCCGTTTTTCTGTGTTTTTTCTCAAAAAAATTTGGAGGTGCATTGCCATAGCAGTTGATAAAGTAGACAAAATGGTCAATGAAGGTATCCGCGCATCGGAACTTCGTTTGATCGGTGATGATGGCGAACAACTTGGTGTTAAAACGAAACAAGAAGCACTAGATATGGCAGAAATTGCTAATTTAGATGTTGTTGTTGTTGCCGCTAACTCAAAACCACCTGTTGCTAAGATTATGGATTACGGGAAGTACCGTTTCGAATTACAAAAGAAACAAAGAGAAGCCCGTAAAAACCAAAAGATTGTTAATGTTAAAGAAGTTAGACTTAGTCCAACGATTGATATTAACGATTTCAATACAAAATTGAAAAATGCCTCAAAATTCCTTGCAAAAGGTGATAAGGTTAAAGTATCAATTAGATTTAAAGGCCGTGCAATTACGCATAAAGAAATCGGACGTGATGTCTTGAATCGCTTCGCTGACGCAGCTAAAGAAGTTGCATCAGTTGAATCAAGAGCGAAGATGGATGGACGTAGTATGTTCATGATGCTTGCACCTAAGGCTGAAAAGTAAAGCTATATTAGGAGGATATTAGATTATGCCAAAACAAAAGACTCATCGTGCATCAGCAAAACGTTTTAAACGTACAGGAAATGGTGGCTTAAAACGCTCTAAAGCATATACAAGTCATCGTATGCATGGTAAAACTAAGAAACAACGTCGTCAATTAAGCAAATCAACTACAGTGTCAGCATCAGATAACAAGCGTATCAAACAAATGCTTTCACAAATGAAATAATAAATATAAATTAGACAATTGATGCCATTTTTAAATGGCTCAATAAGGAGGAATTTTCATGCCACGAGTTAAAGGTGGAACCGTTACACGTCAACGTCGCAAAAGAATGCTTAAATTAGCAAAAGGTTACCGTGGATCAAAACATATCCAATTTAAGGTAGCTAAACAACAAGTAATGAAATCGTACCAATATTCATTCCGTGATCGCCATCAAACAAAACGTAACTTCCGTCGTCTATGGATTGCACGTATTAACGCTGCAGCACGTATGAATGGTTTAAGTTACAGCAAGATGATGCATGGCTTGAAATTAGCTGAAATTGAAGTTAACCGTAAAATGTTAGCTGAATTAGCTGTTAAAGATTCAGCAGCATTTGCTGCTGTTGCAGAAGAAGCTAAAAAAGCATTAAGTAAATAATAACTTTTAAGAGGATACTTGACCAATTGTCAAGTATCCTCTTTTTTTAATAAAATTTCTGTAAATAAGTTAAGTATGTTATTTTTAGTGAAATCAAAAAAATTTTATGTGATATCAATGATTATGGTCTATGTAACTAATAAGACAAAATATAATCTTAAAAAGAGCAATATAAAATTGAAATAACTCGTTTCTATTATTTTAAAATGAGAAAATAAAATTAATTTCATTTGTTTTCATGGAAAACATGCAATTTTGTTGAAAGTACATTATACTTAGATTATTATTCTAAAATTGAGGTAGCTAACATGCTTGAGAGATATAAACCAACTTGGATGGTTGAATCAATTTATGATTTAACACCAGAGGATTTACAAAATCATGGAATTAAAGTTGTTATGACTGATTTAGACAATACATTAATTGCATGGGATAACCCAAACGGAACCCCAGAATTGAAGAATTGGTTAGAGCTTATAGCTGCGGCTTCAATTCCAGTGATTGTTGTATCTAACAATAGTCACGAACGTATTGAAAAGGCACTGGAACATATTGGATTACCATTTGTTTCCAGAGCTCTAAAACCATTTACAAAAGGAATTAACCAAGTTAAAAATGAATTTAAGATGAATAATCAAGATTTAGTTTTAATAGGTGATCAATTGATGACTGATATTGCTGCTGCGAATAATGCGGGCATTAAAAGTATATTGGTTAAACCACTTGTTGAATCAGACGCTTGGAATACAAAACCTAATCGTTTCATTGAAAAAAGAATTAAAAATCACTTAATTAAAAAACACGATTTTAAAACTAAATGGGGGAATTCATTGGATGACTGACATAATTGAAGTACCAGAAATTGACGAAGATCTTTTTTGTATTGGCTGTGGCTCAAAAATTCAAAGTGAAGAAGTAGATGAATTAGGCTATACACCTAAATCCGCAGTAAAAAAAGGACTTGAAACAAATGAACTATATTGCCAAAGATGTTTTAGACTACGACATTACAATGAAATTGCTGACGTTAAGTTAACTGATGATGATTTCCTAAAATTATTGAATCAAATTGGTAGTGCTGATGCATTAATCGTCAACGTTATTGATATTTTTGATTTTAATGGTAGTCTAATTCCTGGATTACATCGATTTGTGGGTGATAATCCTGTTTTAATGGTTGGAAATAAAGCTGATTTATTGCCTAAGTCATTGAGACGTTCGAAGTTAAAGGATTGGATGAGACAACAAGCTAATTTACAAGGATTACGACCAATTGATGTTGCATTGACAAGTGCAACAAAAAACTTTGCGATTGATGAATTATTAGAATTAATTGAAAAGTATCGTGAAGGCCGTGATGTGTACGTTGTTGGAGTAACTAATGTTGGTAAATCAACATTGATTAATCAAATCATTAAACAAAGAACAGGTGTCCAAGACCTGATTACAACTTCAAGATTCCCAGGAACTACGCTTGATAAGATTGAAATTCCATTGGACGATGATCGAGCTTTAATTGATACACCAGGTATTATTCATCAAGACCAGATGGCTCATTATCTATCAGGTAAGGCGCTAAGATTAGTTTCTCCTCAAAAAGAAATTAAACAACGCGTCTATCAGTTAAATGAAAACCAAACATTATTCTTTGGGGCTGTTGCAAGATTTGATTACATTTCAGGGGGAACTCCTGGTGTTGTCGTTTATCTTGATAATGATTTAATGATTCATAGAACAAAAACTGAGACTGCAAGTGAATTTTATGAGAAACATGCTGGTGGTTTATTAAATCCACCAACAGATGATGAAATGAACGACTTCCCAGAATTAGTTCGTTTTGAATTTAAAGCAACACAAAAAAGTGATTTAGTTTTTGCCGGACTTGGATGGGTAACCATTAATGAGGGTGCTAAAGTCGCTGGCTGGGCACCAAAAGGTGTTTCGGTTCTTTTACGTAAAGCAATGATATAAGAGGAGTTAACTAACATATGACATTAAGAGGCAAACAAAAAAGATATCTACGCAGTCAGGCACATCATTTACGTCCACTTTTCCAAGTTGGAAAAGAAGGCGTGTCTACTAACTGGTTAAACCAAATTCGCGAAGCAATTGAAAAACGCGAATTAATCAAAATTAACATGCTACAAAATGCAACAATTGATACAAATGAAGTTCGTATTTTTATTGAATCTAATAGTTCAATTCAAGTTGTTCAAGTGATTGGTCATACATTAGTGCTTTATCAAGCAGCAACAGATGTCGAAAATCGAGATATCTCTGACAAAGTTAATTTACTCGCTTAATTTAAAATTTTGAGGAGGTTTTTAGCTTGACTATTCAAGTCCAAAAATTAAAAGAAATTAATTTAGTTACGAAATTTAAGACTAAACCCATTCTTGATAATACGAAAAAGCGTGTTGGAATTCTCGGGGGTACGTTTAATCCGCCTCACTTAGGTCATTTAATAATTGCTGATCAAGTTTGTCAGCAATTAGGATTAAGTGAAGTTCGATTTATGCCGGATGCAACACCACCACATGTGGATAAAAAGGAAGCAATTGATGCAAAGTATCGCCTTGATATGGTTAATCAAAGTATCGCGGATAACGATAAGTTTAAGCTGGAAGATACTGAAATTAATCGCGGTGGTATTAGCTACACCTATGACACTGTGGTTGCTTTAAAAGCAGCTCATCCGGAAAATGATTACTATTTTATTATTGGCGGCGATATGGTAGATTATTTACCGAAATGGTCTCGTATTGATGAATTAGTAAAATTAGTACATTTTGTTGGAGTTAAACGAACGGGATTTGAACAAACAAGTCAGTATCCTATACTTTGGGTTGATGTACCAACAATTGATATTAGTTCAACACAAATTCGAGATAAGATAAAAAAAGGCTGTTCAATTAATTATTTAGTACCTAAGGCAGTCTCAAATTATATTGAGAAAGAAGGGTTGTATCGTGAATAATTTAGTTTATTCTAATAATCTTTTTAGTGGAACTAGAGAAGAATTAGTACAGATTTTGAAGGAAACTTTGAGTGAAAAAAGATTTCAGCATGTGTTAAATGTTGAAAAATCTGCAATTGAACTTGCTCAAAATAATAATGGTGATATTGAAAGAGCAAGTATTGCTGGACTTATTCATGATTATGCCAAGGAGCGGACAGATGACACCTTTATCAGAACAATTAAGCAAAAACATATGGATCCTGATTTATTAAATTGGGGGAATGCTATCTGGCATGGAATTGTTGGCGCAGAGTTGATACATGATGAATTAGGTATTACAGATGATAAAATTTTAACATCAATTGTGAAGCATACGACAGGCGATGTTGAGATGGATTTGTTGGATAAAATTGTCTACGTCGCTGATTTCATCGAAGAAGGTAGGACGTTCTCTGGCGTTCTTGAAGCACGAAAAAAAGCATTTGAAAGTTTGGATGCAGCTGTTGGATTTGAAACAAAACATACACTAAGTTATTTAATTAATACCAATAAAAGAGTGTATCCTAAAACAATTTTGACCTTTAATAAATGGGTCGCAGAATAGAGGAGTAATAATGAATAGTATAGAAAAATTAGAAATCGCAGTTAAGGCTGCTGACAGTAAACGTGGCGAAAAGACGGTGGCTATTGATGTCCATGAAATTAGTCTATTAGCTGATTATTTCATGGTGACACAAGCTGACTCAGCTCACCAAGTTAAGGCTATCGTCAAAGAAATTCAAGATCAAGAAGAACTAGCAGGTGTTGAAGTCCGTCGTATTGAAGGACGTAATTCAACTAGTTGGGTTTTATTAGATTTTGGAGATTTAATTGTGCATGTATTTAAAACTGAATCACGTGAATTTTATGATCTTGAAAAATTCTGGTCTGAAGGCGCATCTGTAGATTTATCAGCATGGATTGAAGAATAATGATTTATACCACCTTTTCAAAATTGTATGATCAATTAATGGATCCTGATTTATATGATTCTTGGCAAACATTTGTCGAAACACAAGTTCCTGATAAGAAAACTGAAATTCTTGAATTAGCTTGTGGTGCAGGTCAATTAGCAATTGCTTTAACGCAATCTGGTTATTCAGTCGTTGGTTTAGATTTATCTGAAGAAATGTTATCAATTGCTGACCAACACGCACAGGATGCGAATGTATCCTTGCCTTTAGTACAAGGTGATATGATGAATTTGGAAGAGGCAGAGTTACCACAATTTGATGCGGTAACTTGTTTTGCTGACTCATTTTGTTATTTACCTGACGCTGATGCTGTAGGAAACGTTTTTAAATCAATTCATGGATTACTACAAGAAAATGGTCGATTCATTTTTGATGTTATCTCAACCTATCAAACGGATGAGATTTATCCAGGTTATATGTACAACTATCAGGATGATGATCAAGCTTTTTTGTGGTCAACATTTAAAGATGAAGAGCCACACAGTGTCGTTCATGAATTAACTTTTTTTGTCAAAAATGATACTAACTGTCAATTTGAACGTCTAACTGAGGACCATCATGAACGAACATATTCAGTTAATACGTATACTGAATTGTTAAAAAATGCTGGATTTAAGAATATTAAAATTTCGGCTGATTTTGGCACAAGTCAAGTTGATGATAAAACAACAAGACTATTTTTTGTCTGCGATAAATAGGAGTGAGTTACTTGGACACGACTGGGGTTATTGTTGAATATAATCCGTTTCATAACGGACATTTGTATCAGATTAATCAAATAAAAGAAAAGTATCCTGATACGACGATTATTGCCCTTATGAGCGGACAATTCTTACAGAGAGGTATTCCAGCTGCACTTGATAAAGAGAGCCGTACGGAGCAAGCATTGCAATCTGGTGTTGATTTAATAGTTGAGTTACCCGTTGCATTTTCTGTTCAACCGGCTGATTTGTTTGCTCAAGGTGCCATTAAATTATTGGCCGGATTAAAGATAACCAGACTTGTTTTTGGTGCTGAACATCCTGATTTGGATTTTATGACTATCGCAACTGAAATTCAAACGTTAGATAGTGAGTTTAATCAGTTTAATGAAACGTATGCCACACAATATCAACGAGCTGTTTTTGAAAAAACAGGTGTTCAAATTAATCGGCCTAATGATTTGTTAGGTTTAGCTTATGCTGAAGCCTGCATAGCCGAAAAAGCCGAAATCCAGTTATGTCCGATTCAACGTATAGAGGCTGATTACCATGAAACAAAATTTGTTGATACTCAAAAAATTACAAGTGCAACAGCAATTAGATTAGCAGTTCAACATCAAGAATCGATTGTAGAAGTTGTTCCTAATCAAACTCGACTTGATTCAGAAAATGAAAGATGGGCCGATTGGACAGATTTTTGGCCATATCTTCGATATCAGTTGAGTCTATCAACACCAGGTCAATTATCGTCGATTTATGGCATGTCTGAGGGTATTGAGTATCGTTTGTTGCAGCAGTACGAAAAGTTGCCTGACGAGGCTAATTTTGATGATTGGGTCCAAGCCGTTAAGTCGAAACGAGTAACTTATACAAAAATCTCAAGACTAGCAACTTATATTTTGTTACAAATAAAGCAAAATGAAATTGACAAACAATATAAGCAGCCTTATTATCATGTCTTAGGGTTCTCAAAAAAAGGTCAAACGCTGCTTAATCATTTAAAAAAGGAAGTGCCATATCCTATAATAACAAAAATTAGTAAAAAGGATAAAGAGGGACTTTACCAATTAGATTATCGAGCAGGAATTATTTATGGGCTAGTTAGTCATAAAAAATCGGATCTTTTTAGAAGACCTAAACAAATTAATTAACATACTGTCAAGGATATACCATTGACAATGTTTTTAATCACAGGTATAATCATAAGCGTTGCATTAGGAGGCATATTTGCATGAAATGGTCCTTAGTTGAGTTAAAAAAACAAAGTGATGAACCACTTCAAGTTGACGAAATGTTAAACCTTTCCGAAGGATTAATGCTGCGCAACAAAACAATTACAGCTGTTTCAGAAGTCCATGTTACGGGCATTCTGTCAGCAGATCATCAAGATGTCATTGGTCATTTTAACGTTAGTTTAACAGTTGAAATGCCATCAACACGATCATTAAAGAGTGTCGATGTCCCATTAAATTTTTCAGTTGATGAATTTTATGTAGGCTATCGCGATAAAGCACTTGAACGGTTTGATAAAAATGATGTTGTAATTATTTTGGAAGAAGATATGCTCAATTTGAATTCTGTGATAGAGGATAATGTGTTATTACAGATTCCGATGCAGATACTGACTGATGATGAGAGAAAAGCAGAAGATTTACCAACCGGAGACGACTGGGAAGTTCTTACTGAAGATAAACTCGTACAGGTTAGAAAAGAAAAAGTTGATCCTCGATTTGCCTCATTACAAAATTTTTTTGATAATGATGGTTCTGAAGAGGAATAAACATAACAATACTTTTATTAAAAGTTTTGGATAATTTTAAAGGAGGTGTTTGATAATGGCAGTACCAGCACGTAAAACATCAAAAACACGTAAGAGAATGCGTCGTACGCATTACAAGTTAACTGTCCCAGGTATGAGCGCTTGCCCTAACTGTGGCGAATTAAGAAAATCACATTATGTATGTCCTAGCTGTGGTTTTTATGACGGAAAAGAAGTCGTAAAAGTAAACAACTAAATCTACATTAAGTAAAAAGCCTTAACAACCATGGTGTTAAGGCTTTTTCTGTACAAAAAAAATAAGATTCAATTGAATCTTATTTTTTTTCACTAATTTTCAAACTTATAATTTTGAAGTCTGTCTCTGGATCAAAAAATTGAAAAGGTAATTTGGCATGGCTTTCAATATAAGTTACATTTTTAGCCGGTGTTTTAACAGCCTTAAAAGTGGGCGATTTGATAGATTTAATTAAATCTATCAAATCTAGAAGTAATAACTCTGGTTTGTTACTAAGATTAGACCAGCCTGAAAATTCGGAACGATAATTTTTAAAGATTGTTTTTCTTATCGGACTGATGAAAGCATTACTACTGTCATTTTCGTAAGGAATTGACTGAGATGCGATAGTGTGCTGACTTGTGGTACTATAAATTTGAATTCGACTATCTTTTAAATCTAAAAAATCGGCCGTTAATAATTTGTCGTTAACTTGGACAACTAAGTCAAAAGTAGGGATATTGTTAGAAAATTCTGCTTTTGCGCGACTGTATAAAAAAGTATCGATGGCATAATATAATTCTTGTACTTCAACTAATTTCATATTTGAAAGACCTCCTGAAATCAGTATAACAAAAAAAGGTAAAATAGATAGGAATTTTTGATGTCTAGTGTATAATTGACGTTGAAAGTTAAATGGGTTTATTGACAAAGTCGGTAGCTGATACTTTCTTAGATTACATGGTTTTTGATTCACAAAAAATTAAAGAAATGTAGGAGGTATTATAATGGATAAAGCACAAATTGGTGTTATTGGAATGGCTGTTATGGGTAAAAATCTCGCATTGAATGCTGAGAGTCGTGGCCGTACGGTAGCTATTTATAATAGAACGGGAGCTAAAACTGAGCAAGTTATGAAAGACCACTCAGAAAAAAAATTAGTACCCAGCTACTCAATTAAGGATTTTGCAGATTCATTAGAAAAACCTAGAAGAATTATTATCATGGTAAAAGCTGGCAAACCAACTGATGCTGTTATTGCAGAACTATTACCATTCTTAGATAAAGGTGATGTTTTAATTGATGGTGGTAATACTTACTTTGAAGATACAGTACGCCGTAATGCAGAATTAGATAATTCTGGAATTAACTTTATTGGAATGGGCGTTTCAGGTGGCGAAATTGGTGCACTTGAAGGACCATCAATGATGCCAGGTGGCCAAAAAGAGGCATATGACCTTGTTGCACCAATTCTTGAGGAAATGTCTGCTAAAGCTAGCGATGGGACACCATGTGTGACTTATATCGGTCCTAACGGTGCTGGTCATTATGTTAAGATGGTTCATAATGGAATTGAATATGGTGATATGGAATTAATTTCTGAATCATATCATTTGTTAAGAGATTTATTAGGCCTCTCAGTTGATGAAATCGCTGATATCTTCTCTGACTGGAACAAAGGTGAATTGGATAGTTACTTGATCGAAATTACTGCTGATATCTTAACACGTAAAGATGATTTAGGCACTGGTAAACCTATTGTTGATGTTATCCTCGATCGTGCTGGAAATAAAGGTACTGGTAAGTGGTCATCACAGAGTGCACTTGAATTAGGTGTTCCTCAGTCAGTTATTTCTGAATCTGTTTATGCACGTTACATTTCAGCAATGAAAGAAGAACGTGTTGAAGCAAGTAAAGTTTTACCTAAACCAGAAGTTAAATTAGGTGAATTAGATAAAAAAGAATTAATTGAAAAAATTCGTGAAGCATTATACTTTAGTAAAATCATGAGTTATGCACAAGGATTTGAACAATTACGTGTTGCCTCAGAACATTATGAATGGGATTTAAACTTTGGTGATATGGCTAAGATTTGGCGTGCTGGATGTATCATTCGTGCCCGTTTCTTACAAAATATTACTGACGCATTTGACGAAAAAGCTGATTTAAATAACATCTTATTAGATGGTTACTTCAAAGATATTGTTAAAAAATATCAAGAATCAGTTCGAGATATCGTTGGTATTGCTGTTAAAGCTGGTATTCCAGTTCCTGGATTCAGTGCAGCAATTACGTATTACGATCAATACCGTTCAGAAGTTTTACCTGCTAATTTAATTCAAGCACAACGTGATTACTTTGGTGCTCATACGTATGAACGTACTGATAAACCAGGTTCATTCCACTATACTTGGTATACTGAACAATAAAAAAAGTTAATAAATATACTAAAAAAGGCTATCTAACAACGATTTAAAAGTTGTTAGATAGGCCTTTTTTTCTTTTGGTTACGCTTTTGGTTACGTTTGAGTTAAGTATCTAAATATTGTAATAGTTTTGAAGTTACTGTTATATAGATTTGGGTAATCCTTACATTGGAATGACCAAGTAGATCTTCAATGCTGTTAAAGGAGGTACCGACTCCATGTAAAATTAACAAACACAAAATTGTTATCACTCTTTAAAAATTAACGTTGATATCCTAAATTTGGAGAAGTGACTTTTCCAGTAGATTTATTGACGTCAAATTCTACCATGTGTGTTTCAGTATCGAAGACGGATACAATATATTTATTACCTTTATCTAAAGTATCGCTTGATTTAACTTTTGGTTCCCAGTCGCTTGTCTCATTATTGAATGATTTAAAATAGCTTAAAGCAAGTGATTCAGCTTTTGATTGCGTCATCTTAGTTGATGTAGATGAACTTGTAGATTTTTCAGTGGTAGTAACGTTATTTTTCTCAGCCTCAATACTAGAAGAGCTTGCGGCAATAGAACTTTCAGCTGCGGTAATTGAAGAACTTGCAGCTGAGATGCTAGATGCTTGAGCAGATGATTCTGATGATGCTTTACTTTCGGAAGTTGCTTTTTTTATGGACTCTTTCTTACTTGATTCCTTTTTAGCTTTTATAATACTAGATGATGCAGCCTCAGAAGATGAAGAATCCTTACTTGTATTCTTGCTATTCCCACATGCAGTTAGTGAAAGTAGTGTGATGGCAGTAATCCCGACTATTGTTATTTTTTTATTCATAACACAAATTCCTCCAAATATTTTTATAGTAAAAAGCGAGCAGTGGGAATTGAACCCACTCGAAGTATCTATACGCCCGTTATCTATTTGTTTAATTTAGTGTACTAGTACCATCCCTATAATTAAGAGTAACACCGGCCTCTACATTAAAAATGTAAGTATTGAATTTAATTGAGGAGCTACCAATAGATTGAGCTTCCATTTGTACGCCACGAGCAAGAAGTTCATCTCCTCTGAATATTGGAGTAACGCGGTATCTAATATAGTTATTAGGATGTTCTTTAAGGTAAGTAGCTATATCCATTTCATGGGCAAGCATTTCAGGTGCATTCAGTTCACGAGTACCCGTAATTAAATTCTTTGGATTATTGTTCTGACCTGATAATTGATAACCAATTAAATGGCTACGATTATATAACCATCCGTTACTAATACGTTTATTTTTCCAGCCAGTAGGGTTCCAAGTTAACCCTTCGCGTTTCGCGGTAGGCATTAAAGATTTACTTAACATTGCATTGGCGGTTCCAGCACGATTCAGAGAATCTAGGTTGCTGTACGCTTCCCAAGTACCTTTACTAGTAGATAGGGTGCTTTCGCTGAAAGTAGGAATATTATTATTAACTTCTATTTCAGATTTATCACTATAGTTTAGAGATGATAAATCAAGTGTCTTAGATTTTTTAGTTGTTTCTTTTTTTGAAGAATCTTTACTATCATATTTAGCTAACTTATTTTTTAATTCTTTGATTTCTTTGTTAAGTTTGTCTAATTTCACTTGTTCTTTATCAACTTTATTATTAATTTCTTCTGCTTGCTTTTTGGCAGTATAGTCGTAAGTAACATGTGAATCAGATTTTGCTAAAACGGTAGTCGTGTTACTGATACCAATAAAAGTGAATGATAAAATTAGAACACGTATTAATAAATGATTAGTTGATTTCATTATTTTTTCGCCTTTCTATATCCAGCATCTTGAGCGGCTTGTTCTGTTTGGAAAGTAATCGCATTTGATTTACTCATTTTATAACCAGTTTGACCGGGAGTATGGTAAATTTTAGAATTAGTATTACCGATGATGGATCCTCCGCCAGTAGTAACAGAATCTGCGTTAGATGAATCCGTAGATGTAGAATTATTTTCTTTTTGAACGCTGTTAAAATGTTCTTGTTCTTTTTTTGCAGCTAGTCTTTGAGAACTTTCAGATTTAGATTTAGCTTTAGATTCACTTTCTTTTTCAGAAGTGGCTTTAGATTCTTTCTCATTTAATTTTTTACTCAATGATTCAGCTTCAGATTCTTTTGAAGAAACTTCTTTTTTTATAGATTCATATTTTGACTCTGCCTTTTTCTTATCGGCAGAGCCAACTTTTGTTACGGTAGTAAGGGGCGATTGTTTTTTAGTTGGTTCGGCCTGACTAGTCATCCCAATGCCTACAAGTGAAATGATCAGTACAGCAGTAGGGTACCAAACCCGTTTCTTGATTTTAGTGTATATATTTGGATTTTTAGTTTTTGTCATAAATCTTTTAACTGTGTAGTAAATAATAAAATATATTGAAATAAAAAAAATAAGTGCAAATAAAACGTTCATAATACGTGTTCCTCCAAAGATTTTTGTAATGTAAAATAAGCAATAAAAATTGTCTCAGTAATAAAAGTTATGTTGGTAATCTTTTTAAGACAGAAAGCTTGATTGGGCGGAACTAGATTCTTTGACACTAGCATTTCTACTTGAAGAAGGTGCAGTGATACCAATTAGAACGAGTAAAATAAATGAGATTAGGAAACTAAATAATATTAATTTTCTTGCATGATTAGTATCCTTTTTGTTAATTTTTGCGATAATAAATTTAATAACATATACCAAAAATGTGATAAAAGTAGTAATAAATAAGAGAGCGAAAAAGATACTCATGTGGAAAATCCTCCAGAAATAATATTTTTAGTGAAATATTGCGTAATTAGATTATGATGGACATACTCTATATCAATACAATTTTACTATTAAACTTTATAATAGTATATGAAAATAATTATTAGATGAACGTTATGAATATGTCACATTGGGATTAACGTTAAGACGTTAGTTTATGGATATGAAAGAAAAATTAGGCTGAAAAAATCTATTGAATCCCGAAAATATAAAGAATTATTTGTATAAAAATAGAGTGGATTTTCCCACTCTATAAAAAGGCTAATTTTTGGAGTCACTACTGTTTAGAACTAAAATAAAATCGGTTTGGATAGCATCGCCTAAAACAAAATCATGTTGGCTATGTTTTGTTAAGCCTTGTTTTTCATAAAAGGAGAGGGCAGGTTTATTATGTTCCCAAACTCCCAACCAAAGTTGATCTTTTTTAAATTCTTTGGCAACCTCTTTAGATTTTTCAAATAGAAGTTGACCTAATCCCATTTTTTTGTGATTTTTGCGAATGTAAATTCGTTGGATTTCTAAGCCGTTCGGAAAGTCATCTTCAGTTTGTGCGTCGTTAATATTTAATTTTAAATATCCAGTTAACTCATCATTAACATGTACGAAGTAAAAGAATGCATTTGGATCATTTAATTCACTCGTTAATTGTGGTAAAGAATAAGCGGTATCCAAAAAATCTTGTAAATCTTTTGGATCGTTATCTGCAGCGAAAGTATCAGTAAAAGTTTCAATGCTAATCTTTTGTAATATTTCTAAGTCATTAATTGTGCAAAGTGTGATAATAGGTGTCATCGCTTTTTCTCCTTATATGTAATCTAAAATACTTATAGTAATAGTAGCCTAAAGCTGAAAAATAAACAAATATTAAAATAATATAGCATAATCCTTGACTCTGAGTGCACTCCAAGTGTTTAACTTAGTATATTAAATAAAAAGGGAGCGATTTAAATGAATACAGTTACATTAAATAATGGAGTGAAAATGCCACAACTAGGTTTTGGCGTGTATCAAATTCCTTTAGAAGAAACTGCAGAGGCAGTTTATCAAGCGATTAAAGTAGGATATCGATTACTAGATACAGCGATTGCCTATGGAAACGAAGTTGAAACTGGGGAAGCTATCCAAAGAGCGATCACTGAAGGATTAGTGACACGAGAAGAGTTGTTTGTCACAACCAAATTATTTATCCAACATGTTGGTGAAGAAAAGGCGATGAAGGCAATTGATGAATCACTAGAAAGAATGCAGTTAGATTATCTAGACTTATTCTTGATTCACCAACCATACGGTGATGTATATGGTGCTTGGCGCGCTTTAGCTACCGCACAATCTGCTGGGAAAATACGTGCTATTGGGGTGTCTAACTTTGATATCGGAAAATTAATAGAATTCTCTCATATGAATGGTGTGGCTAAAGTTCAAGTTAACCAAATAGAAGTGAACCCATGGAATCAACGTTTAACGGATGAAGCCTATCATGAAAAATTAAGCATTCAAATGGAAGCATGGGCACCTTTTGCTGAAGGCCGGTTAGACTTATTTAAAAATGAAACATTGTCAAAAATTGGTAAACAATACGGTAAATCAGTTGGACAAGTTATTCTAAAATGGTTAATGCAACGTGGTATTGTAGCACTTGCTAAATCTGTGAGACCGGAACGAATGGCAGAAAATATCGACATATTTGATTTTGAATTAACAGTGGAAGACATGGCAACTATTACTGCCTTAGACAAACAAGAATCTGCCTTCTTTGATCATAATGATCCAGAAAGAGTTGAACGGTTCATGGAATTATTGTCATAAATTACCTGAAGTAAAGTTATTTTGCCAATGGTAAATAAAATATAAGTATAAGTATATAACGGAAAAGAAGCATTTGGGATAATTTTATCTATTTGAAGTGGAACCCCCTAAGTTGGAGAAAAATCTAACTTAAGGGGTTTTATTGTGTTCTTAGTTGAAATAAAGGAAAAAACTTTAATAGTTAACCAATGAGGTAGTATGGAATAAGATAATCCGTAACTATTTTTTAAGACGCTAAGGTATAATTTCGATATTCTAATATCCTAACTTAACGGCACACTTAGAAAATATAATGTGGTTTGGTGGAATTATTTTGTCAGAGAATAAAACCTTTTCATATAAGGTTTTTGAAGAAGTTATTTTGAGTATGCTGAATGGAGAAATCCGTGTTAACGTTGTAAAAGAAATTGAAATGGCAAAATTTATAATTGAATTATCGGTTTTACTGATTAAAGCTGCTGGTATCGAA
The DNA here is from genome assembly GCF_056782135.1 of Dellaglioa sp. CoH-56-MRSF-11. The sequence continues at coordinate 85,831 of NZ_JBXAYE010000002.1, forward strand.
TAACTAATTCCAATTTTTAGTTTTCATTTTAATAAAGCGTTAATGATATATTTTTTAAAGTTAACGGTTTGTTATATTAATTTTATTACTCTTTTAGTTAATAATATATTAAAAAAACGGTTAAAAAGTGCTTGAATACCTATATGAGTTGAGCAGTGCAAAGTGTATGCAAGAATATCATTTAATGGTAGAATAAGAAAAGTAAGATATCGGTTAAAAATTGTGTGTATATGGATGAGAAAATAAAATAAAACTAACAGGAGATCATGAAAATATGAGTCGTATTCTAATAATTGAAGATGAAAAAAATTTAGCGCGCTTTGTTGAATTAGAATTACAACATGAAGGATTTGAAACTGAGGTTCATTTTGATGGGCGAACGGGTCTAGAAGCTGCTTTAAATGAAGATTGGGATTCAATTCTACTTGATTTAATGTTACCTGAATTAAATGGTCTTGAGGTTTGTCGCCGTGTACGACAAGTTAAAAATACACCAATCATTATGATGACGGCTCGTGATTCAGTTATTGACCGCGTATCTGGCTTAGACCATGGAGCAGATGATTATATTGTTAAACCATTTGCAATCGAAGAATTATTGGCGCGTTTACGTGCATTGTTACGTCGTATTGATATAGAGGGTGAACAAAATGTTGCAAAACAGACAACTGTCACTTACCGTGATTTAACAATTGAAAAAGAAAATCGTGTTGTTCGTCGTGATGAAGAAGTTATTGAGCTAACCAAACGTGAATATGAACTACTTTTAGCTTTAATGGAAAGTGTTAATGTTGTTTTAGCTAGAGATGTTTTATTAGCTAAAGTTTGGGGATATGAATCAGAAGTTGAAACAAACGTTGTGGATGTTTATATTCGTTACTTACGAAATAAAATAGATCGTAGCGGTGAAGAAAGTTATATTCAAACGGTCAGAGGAACAGGGTACGTAATGAGATCATGAGAAAAAAAATAACCCAGCATCCAAAAGAAGTAAGACGTATGTCACTTAAATGGAAATGGGCATTAGGAACGGCAATAGGTGTTTTACTTATATTTGCCGTTTTTTCTGCGCTTATTTTTCAGAGTTTTAGTGGCGTTTTATTAGATAAAGAAAAAAAAGATGTACAAGATACTTTAAGAACGGTGACGCAACAGTTAAGTCGTGAGAATCAAGACTTAACAATTTCAAGTACTGCACAACATTTAAAACCGATAAATGCAGATTCTCGACCAGATAAAGACGAAAATAACTTGTACTCAAATGCAGTAATTGTTAATTTATCAAGAGAAAATATTGCAGTAGGTGTTTATAATTTGAAGCAACAAGAAGTTTTTGCTTCAAGAAATTTAAACGTACCATTTGTTAAAAAAAATAAAATGACGTTTACTAGCCAAACAATTGATGGCGCAAATGGATATGTTGCTAGAAGAGCTATTTATTCATCTAAAACTGGCAAAAAAATCGGGTATGCACAAGTAACTAATGCTTTAGAAAATTACCATAAAATTAGTAATAAATTAATTCTAATTTTTATTGTTTTAATTATTACGGCAACCTTTGGTAGTGCTATATTAGGGTATATCCTGGCATCTTGGTTACTGAGACCGATTGAAGTAGTGAACGAAACTATTGATATTATTAATGAAGGCGAAACACCAATTGGACATGTACGTGTCCCAGATATGCATAGAAATGATGAGTTATCTGATTTGGCGGACTTGTTCAATAGTATGCTAGATAGGATGGAGCGCTACGTTGATCAACAGCAACAATTTGTTGAAGATGTCTCACATGAGTTAAGAACCCCTGTAGCAATAATTCAAGGTCATATGGAATTATTGAACAGGTGGGGTAAAGATGATCCGGCAGTTCTAGCGGAGTCGATTGAAGCATCTTTGCAAGAAATTAATCGTATGAAGAGTTTAGTTCAAGAAATGCTTGATTTATCAAGAGCTGAACAAGTAGAGATGACATTTAAAAATGAGTTAGTTGATGTCCGATTAGTTGTTTTACAAATTTTCAATGATTTTAAAATGATACATCCCGATTTTACGTTTATTTTAGATGAAGATTTTAATGGAGAAAGTTTGGTAAAAATATCGCATAATCACTTAGAACAAGTTTTAATTATTCTAATGGATAATGCCGTTAAATATTCAGAAACAAGAAAAGAAATTCATATTTCAGCATCAAAAGATATGAAAATGGTTCAAATTGCTATTCAAGATTTTGGTGAAGGAATTTCTAAAGATGACTTAAAAAATGTTTTTAATCGCTTCTATCGCGTTGATAAAGCTAGAAGTCGTGATAAAGGCGGTAATGGTCTTGGATTATCAATCGCACAAAAACTCATTATGGGTTATAAAGGAACATTAGTGGTAGAAAGTGTTGAGAAGCGTGGTTCAATATTCAGAATTTCGTTGCCTCTAGCTACTACTAAACCAACCGAAAAGATAAGAAGAGACTAGTGTTGAAATGCAATACAAAAATTTAGACAGTATAATAAAAAAAGCTTACCATTCTTAGAGCAATTCTAAGAATGGTAAGCTTTTTTTAATGGTTAATCTTTATTTGCGGTTTTGTTTACCAGCATTACGATTACGATTATTTTTTGCTACATTTGAAAGATTATCTTCAACATTATCAATTGTTTGTTCCACTGTTTCTTCAACAGCATCAATTGTTGAACGTTCTCTAACAATTGGTGGGTTCTTAGCAAGTTCAGCTTGAATTTCGCGACGAATCTTAGGACGCATTAACATAATTATAAATGTTTGAACACAAGCGAAGAGGCCACCGATGAAGAAGTAGAGACCAATACCTGCTGGCGCACTCATTGTAACAAAGACCATCATAACTGGACTAGCAATTAACATTGTTTGCATTGTTTTCTTTTGTTCTGGCGGAATGCCAATTGTTGAAATGAATCCTTGACCCAAATACACAATGAAACATAGCACAGTAAAGATAATTGATGGTGTACCTAATTTAATGCTAAAGAAGACAGCATCCTTTAATTCTGAAGAATATAAGATTGCAGCGTATAGCGCAGCAAAAATTGGCATTTGAACTAATAATGGTAGGCAGCCAATTCCGCCAGTCATGCTGACGTTGTTATCTTTATAAAGTGCCATCATTTCTTGACTGATAGCTGCTTTTTCTTCTGAACTTTTAGCATTTTTTTGTCGTTCTTGAATGACTTTTAATTGTGGTTGAATCGAACCCATTTTTTCTTGTTGAACGGTCGCTTTTTTCGATTGATTAATCATCATTGGCATAAGTGCCAAGCGAATGACGATTGAGATAACGATAATTGCTAGACCGTAGTTGTTACCTAGATGAGCGGATAACCAGTCAAGCAATCCCTGAGTTGGTTTTGCTAAATAGTCGTAAACCATCCCAAAAGGATTACCATTCTTGTCTCTGCGGACGCATCCCGATAGGAACAGGACAAGCGCCATGAATATTGGGAGCATTGTTAAACGTTTAATCTTTTTCATTAATATATTTTCCCCTCTTAAAGTGACTATATCGATTACTATACTTTAAATATAGGGGGATTTCAATGGGCTATAAATAAATCGTAATTAGTAAATAACGGTAAAGGCAGTCGGCATATAATTAGTTAAGGAGGTTTCTTTATAATCAGTCACCTTACCGGCTGGTGTAGGTGAATTTTTAACTTTTTGAATAAATTTTTCTAATTGGGTATTATCTGAACTACTTGCTTTAATTGTGACGCTGTCATCAAAATTATTTTGTACTGACCCGTAGATGCCTAGATCATCGGCTAATCTCTTCGTCGTATATCTGAAGCCAACACCCTGCACGCGACCAAAAACAGTTATTTGAATAGCACTCATAATGTAATCCCTCCATATTATAAAGTAGATATAGGCATTTATTGCTTTCATTATAACTGGAAAAGATGATAATGACCAACTAATGCTATTTTAAATATGCTATAATTATTTCCAATAGTAAGAGGGGTACATTTATGGAAAAAATTAATTCAACACAGAATGCTAAGATTAAATACTGGAAAAAATTACAAACTAAAAAAGGTCGTAAAAAGGAAAATAAATACCTTTTAGAAGGCTGGCATTTAGTTAAAGAAGCACTCATGGCAAACACAAAAATTGAATATTTGCTTGTTACTAATGATTTTAGATATTTTGATGAAATAGCCGATACGACAATTGAGCAAGTAGAAATCTCATCTGAAGTTAGTTTATATCTTGCTGACACGAGTACGCCACAAGGTATTTACGCGGTAACTGAGATGGAAGAAAATCAACAATTATCAGTTGACCATTTAACTGGTGGCTGGTTAATGCTAGATGGTGTTCAAGATCCAGGAAATATTGGAACAATGGTTAGAACTGCCGATGCTGCCGGTTTAACAGGTGTCATTTTTGGTGAGGGTAGTGCAGATAGTCATCATCCTAAAGTTTTACGTTCGATGCAGGGAAGCCAATTTCATGTTCAATTAGTGGATGCCGATTTAATGGAAGTTACTACCTTATTCAAAGAAAATAATATTGCTATTTATGGTTCTGAATTAAATGAAGATGCACTTAGTTATCGTGAGATTTCTGCTACAGATAATTTTGGTTTAATTATGGGAAATGAAGGTAACGGGATGCGTAATGACCTGTTAAATGAAACGGATGCTAATTTATATATTCCAATTAAAGGTCGTGCTGAATCGTTAAATGTCGCTATTGCTGCAGGTGTACTAATGTTTCATCTTAAAGCTTAATTATGATATTTGGTGAAATTATTACGATTTACTAAAGATAACTGATTGCGCTTGCAATAGGTGCTCAATCAGTTATGATGGAGATAGGAAAAAATATTTTGGGGGCGTACTAGTATATGAAAAAAGATTCGTATCTTGATGATGAATTATATATGAGTTATGTTGGAGACCTTTTGGCAAAACCAGAAGTTCAAAGATTAAGTGAATATACACAACATCATTTTTCTACTCGATTAGAACATTCAATCTCAGTTTCCTATGACAGTTATCGTATCGCTAAAAGATTACATTTAAATGCAAAAGCAACGGCAAGGGCCGGATTATTACATGATTTATTTTACTACGATTGGCGTACAACTAAATTCGATCGCGGTACACATGCTTGGATTCATCCGCGTATCGCTATTAGAAATGCAGAGAAGTTAACGACATTATCTGATTTAGAAAAAGATATCATCATGAAACATATGTGGGGTGCTACTGTTGCACCACCTAAATATCCAGAGGGATATATTGTAACCATGGTTGATAAATATGAAGCAACAAGTGAAGTTTCATCACCGTTAAAAAATAAATCAAAACATAGCTTTCAGCAATTAATTGCAATTTTAAAATAGTTTTAAAAAGGATAGGCCTACAGGCTTATCCTTTTTGTTTTTTCGAAAACGAACCAATTTGTTTACTTTTTGTTAGTTAATGATAAAATATAGTAATAAAGTAACTGAGGAGGGGTTAATTATGCAAGTTGTTCAAGAAAAAACAAATTATGAAATGTGTCCTAAATTTGAAAAAACTTTTTCAATATTAGGTAAAAAATGGAACGGTTTAATTATTAACGTTTTATTGGATGAAGGACCTCAACGATTTAAAGAATTAGCTCAAAAGGTTGATAAATGCAGTGACCGTGTATTAGTTGAACGTTTAAAAGAACTTGAAGATACTAATATTATCTCAAGAGTCGCCATCGGTGAAACTAGTCGTAGTTTTTATGAGCTTACTGAACAAGGAAAAGACATGAAAAATATGATGGATAGCGTCCATACATGGTCAGAAAAGTGGTATACACTTAAAGATTGCGAGTAAGACTTGACGATAGGCTTTGATACCTTTAAACTATGAATATAGAATAAAGGCTTAGACAGAAAATAGTAGATATTTTTCTTGGATTTAAAGGGATGGTTAGCTAGACTGAAACTAACCAATAAATAAAATATTGAATTCACTTCTAGAGCTGTTAATTAATGTAGGCTAACTTAAATCATGCAATTAACCGGTTAATGGCCGTTATCATTTTGAGTGTTTGGGAATTTGTATTCTCAAAAACAAGGGTGGTACCGCGAGACCTCGTCCCTTTTTAGGACGGGGTCTTTTTGTGTCTAAAATCTATCAAAACAACTAATAAAGGAGTCGATATTAATGGATTTAAAAGAGAAATTACTTGAGTTACAAGAAAAAGGCTTGAAACAAATTCGTGAATCAGAGGATCTAAAACAAATTAATGCTATTCGTGTTAATTTACTTGGAAAAAAAGGACCAATCACAGAAGTTTTAAGAGGTATGAAGGAATTATCAGCCGAAGAACGACCTAAAATTGGTAGCTTTTCTAATACCATTAAAAATGAGTTAGCTGAAGCTATTCGTGTGAAAAATGAAGAACTTGAAATTAAAATGACTGCTAAAAAGTTGGAAAAAGAAAAAATCGATGTAACGCTACCAGGTGCCCAAATTCAATTAGGGCAGCCACATGTTATTATGCAAGTGATTGAAGAATTGGAAGAGCTCTTTTTGGGTATGGGGTATCAAGTTGTTTCAGGTCCAGAAATAGAAGAAGACCATTACAATTTTGAAATGTTGAACTTACCTGCGGATCATCCCGCTCGTGATATGCAAGATACATTTTATATTACAAAAGAATTATTAATGAGAACACAAACATCACCCGTTCAAGCAAGGACAATGGAAACACATGATTTTTCAAAAGGACCATTAAAAATGGTTTCACCTGGTAAAGTTTATCGACGTGATACAGATGATGCAACGCATTCACATCAATTTCACCAGTTCGAAGGGTTAGTAATCGACAAACATATTACGATGGCAGACTTAAAGGGAACGATTGAACTGATTGCTAAAACAATTTTTGGAGAAGAACAAGAAATTCGGTTACGACCAAGTTACTTCCCATTTACGGAACCGTCAGTTGAAGTCGATGTGACCTGTTTTAAATGTGCGGGTAAAGGGTGCTCAATCTGTAAATACACAGGCTGGTTAGAAGTTTTAGGCGCTGGAATGGTACATCCTAATGTATTAAGAATGGCCGGTGTCGACCCTGAAGTATACGGTGGTTTTGCCTTTGGTTTAGGACCAGATCGTTTTGCGATGCTTAAATATAGTATCGACGATATTCGTCATTTTTATTTAAACGATAATCGATTCCTGTCACAATTTACGAAAAGAGGTTAGAGATAATGAAAGTATCTAAAAATTGGTTGAATGAATATTTAACATTAGAAATTGAACCTGAAATTATTGCTGAAAAAATAGCTCGTACAGCCGTTGAAATTGATAGCGTTGAACGTCCTTCTGAAGGACTTAAAAAAATTGTTGTTGGATATGTTGATAGTTTGGTACCACATCCAGACTCTGATCATTTAAATATCTGCCAAGTTGATGTTGGTGAAGGATCTCTTAGTCAAATCGTTTGTGGCGCACCTAATATTGCCGCAGGGCAAAAAGTTATTGTTGCATTACCCAATTCTAGAATTGCTGATAATGTTAAAATCAAACGTGGTAAAATGCGCGGACAAGCTTCTGAAGGTATGATTTGTGCATTACAAGAAATTGGATTTTCAGATAGTGTCGTGCCTAAAGAATTTGTAGAAGGTATCTACGTAATGCCAGAAAATGCAATTCCTGGTGAATCAGTCTTTGATTACTTAGGTATGAATGATGACATTATTGATATTGATGTGACACCAAATCGTGCTGATATGTTAAGTATGCGTGGGGTAGCACATGAACTATCTGCTGACTATGATGTTCCGGCAACATTTAAGCATCCAGAATTGAAAGAAACATCTACTGAAAAAATTGAAGATTACATTTCTTTATCGTTGCCTGATAAAACGTTAGCACCCACATATTCGATGCGCGTGATTAAAGATTTAACAATTAAAGCAAGTCCAATGTGGTTACAAATTCGTCTTTGGAACGCAGGCGTTAGACCTATTAATAATGTCGTTGATGTGACCAATTATATATTGATGGATTATGGTCAACCATTACATGCCTTTGATTATAATAAATTGGGAAGTAAAGATATTTTAGTAAGAACAGCTATTGCTGGCGAAAAGATTACAACACTAGATAGCGAAGAACGTGAATTAAAAGAAAAAGATATTGTGATTACAAATGGTAAAACACCGATTGCTATTGCTGGGACAATGGGTGGCGAATCAACACAAATAACCGACGAAACTGTGACAGTTGCGATTGAATCTGCAGTATTTAACAATTCAATGGTTAGAAAAACAGCACGCACACATGGTATTCATAGTGAAGCCTCAATGCGATTTGAACGTGGTATTAACGTTGAAACAGTACAAGAAGCACTTGATGCAGCAGCAGAGTTAATCGCTAATTTAGGTGATGGAACAGTTGTGTCGGGTACGGCAAGTGCAAGTAAGCTAGAAGCAGAGTCAACTTTTGTTGATACAACGGTGGCACATATTAATGGTGTACTTGGGACTGAATTATCAGAATCTGAAATCACTAAATTATTTAAACAATTAGGATTTACGGTTGTAAATCGCGATGGTACTTTAAATGTTGAAGTTCCTGCAAGACGTTGGGATATTAGTATTGAAGCAGATTTAGTAGAAGAAATCGCGCGTATTTATGGATACGATAATATTCCTTCTACACTACCAACTGGCAAAATGACTCCTGGTAAATATACTTATAAACAAAAAATGATTAAACAGGCGCGTCATATTTTGGAATCAGCTGGGTTATCTGAAGTTATTAGTTATGGATTAACAACGGAAGAAAAAGCTGGTAAATTTATTTTTGAAGAAAAAGATGTTTTTACGACAAATTTAATGTTCCCAATGAGCTCAGAACGAACAACAACAAGAATGAACTTAATCAGCGGGTTATTAGATGATTTAGCGTACAATGAAGCACGAAAATCTGACAATCTTGCTTTCTATGAACAAGGAAGAGTCTTTTTCCGCAGTGAGGGCGAAGAGCGACCTACTGAAATTGAACATATTGCAGGTGCAATGACAGGATTATTTAAACTTGCAAATTGGCAAAATGAAAAACAACCTGTTGATTTCTTCATGATTAAAGGTGTTGTTGAACAATTATTAACACAATTAGAATTAGTTGATGATGTTACTTATGTATCTTCTGAAAGTCATGAAGATATGCATCCAGGACGAACAGCTGATATCTATTTAAAAGATGAATTAATTGGTTTTGTCGGCCAAGTACATCCTAATTCAGCTAAAGAATTTAATTTAAAGGAAACATACGTTTTCGAATTAGATCTTCAAAAATTAGTTGATGCGAAAAAAGCAGACCGATTATTTGCGCCTATTTCTAAATTCCCATCAGTTACTCGTGATGTGGCCCTCCTAGTTGCTAATGATATAGCTAACAGTGAGATTGAAGCGTTAATTAAAAAACAAGGTGGAAAGTCTTTAATTGATGTTCATTTATTTGATCTTTATCAAGGATCTCATATTGAAAATGGCATGAAATCCCTTGCTTATACGTTAACTTATCAAGATATTACAAAAACTTTGGTTGAAGAAGATGTCACAAATGATTTTAACCGTGTTATCGAAGCTTTAAAAGAGACGCTTAGGGCTGATATTCGATAATTTAGGACGCAGCTTAATAATACTTATTATTAAGCGTGAGGAGGTTAAACAATGAAAAAAGATGATACATCTCCAGAATTACCGCCAGAGAATAATAAAAACCAGGCTAAGAAAATTATTGCAGGGGTCATTGCATTATTATGTATATTACTACTGACAATATTGTTTATGACCTATAGATATATCAAGGCATCTTTAGATCCACTAGATAAAAATAATAATAAAATTGAACAAGTTTATATTCCAATTGGATCAAGTACAAAACAAATTGGAACAATTTTAGAAAAAAATAAAATTATTAAAAGTGGTACGGTGTATACGTACTATGTCAAGCAAAAAAAGGTGTCACAATTTAAGGGCGGCTACTATCAACTTAAGGCATCTATGAGTTTGGATAAAATTGCTTGGACACTTCAACAAGGTGGAAGTAGTGAGCCTATACAAAATAAATTAGCGAAAGTATTAGTTGGTGAGGGAACAACAATTAACCAAATCGGTAAATCCATTTCAAAAGAAACAAATTTTTCATATAATGATTTTATTAAATTAATGAAAAATAAAACTTTTTTGGATTACTTAGATAAAAAATATCCAGATCTTTTAGATACCACTATGGCATCTAAAAACGTGAGATATCCTTTAGAAGGTTATTTGTTCCCAGCTACGTATACTGTTTATAAAAAAACAACGTTAAAAAATCTTGTTGAGCAAATGATTGTTAAAGCAAATGATGAATTATCGCCTTATTATGCAACAATAAAAAAACAAAAATTAACAGTACAAGAGGTCATTTCTCTCGCTTCATTAGTTGAAAAAGAGACGGAAAACCATAAAGATCGTCAAAAAATTGCCGGTGTTTATTTCAATCGAATTGCATCAGAAATAACGTTACAATCAAAAATATCAGTTAGTTATGCGCTAAATATACCGCAAAAAGATTTAACGTCAGCTGATTATTACGTGGATAAACCATATAATTTGTACGTTTATAAAGGATATGGACCTGGTCCATTTAACAATGCTAGTTTAGATTCTATCCAGGCTGTTTTGACACCATTGGACAGAAAGAAAGGTAATTTCTATTTTATTTTCAATTCAAATTCTAAAAAAATAGAATATTCTAAAACGTATGAATATTACCAAGCATTTTCACCTATGACACAGGCTGATAATGATTATGTTCAATAATCCACGCAACCGGTTTACAATCACAAAATTAAATGTTAACCTGATAGGCATATTGAACTTATTAATTTTAAGAGGAGTAAGTGATGGCAGAAGATAAAGTATATCCAATGACCGTAGACGGTAAAGTTAAACTTGAAGAAGAACTTGAAACATTAAAAACAAAAACGCGTGCAGAAATTATTAATCGTATTAAGATTGCACGTAGTTATGGCGATTTATCAGAAAATTCAGAATATGAATCAGCTAAAGATGAACAAAGTTTTGTTGAAGGCCGAGTTAAAACAATTGAACATATGCTCCATTATGCAGAAATTATTGATAACGCTGGTGTAGATGCTGACGAAGTTTCTGTTGGTAAAACAGTTTCATTTATGGAACCTGGTGAAGAGGAAGAAACATACACGATTGTTGGTGCGGCAGAAGCTGACCCAATGTCTGGTAAAATTTCAAATGAATCACCAATCGCTAAAGGATTAGTTGGCCATAAATTAAATGAAACAGTAACAATTGAAACACCAAATGGTAATTTTGAAGTCAAAATTACCGATGTTAAAGATAATTTATAAAAGCTAAATATAAAAGATTAAGTTGCAAATCATTTGTTACTTAGTCTTTTTTTATTAAATTAAGTAGGTGAGATAAGTTGAAAAAGAATTTTGCAATAATCGGTTTAGGTCGATTTGGTGCGAGTGTTTGCGAAACGTTGATTGAGTATGGGCAAGAAGTTTTAGTTATTGATAGGGATGAAGCTCGTGTAAATGATTATATGGATATTGCAACACATGCTGTTGTTGCCGATGCACAAGATGATGAAGCTTTAAAATCAATCGGTATTCGTAATTTTGATCATGTGATTGTCGCAATTGGTGAAGATATTCAAGCAAGTATCTTAGTCACATTGATGGTTAAAGAATTAGGTGTTCCTGTCGTAACGGCTAAAGCATTGAATAAATATCACGCTCGTGTACTCCAAAAGGTTGGGGCAGATCATATTGTTCATCCTGAACGAGATATGGGAATCAAGTTGGGTAGGGCATTAAGTTCTAATCATTTGTTAGATTACTTAGATTTAGATGATGATTACCGATTGGCAGAAATTGATATGACAGATCCGAGATATGTTAATAAGACATTAGATGAATTAAATTTCAGATCAACATTTAATTTAAATGTAATCAGTATTAGACGTGGTAAAGAAATGATTATTTCACCATTAGCAGATCAAATTATTTTACCAAATGATCAGGTACTGATTATTGGTGAAACAAAAGCTGTCACAGAATTTGATGAAAAAATGAACAAGACTAAATAAAAGGACAAGATTGCATATTGCAATCTTGTCCTTTTGTATTATACAAAAACTATTTAATCAATCTTTTTGTGTGAACGATAATTGGCTTAATAAGTATCAAGAGAATAGCCAAAATTGAGACGATCAAACCAATACCCATGTATGGTGGCCAATAGATAAGTTTAACGGTATGATTTCCCTTAGCAACTTTAAAGCTGAGAAAAGTATTCAATGATTTATTAGTTGCTACGGATTTACCATCAACTTTAACATGCCAACCTTTACTGTATGGAATCGTTGTAAAGACGACTTGATGATTACGTTTAACTGATATTGAACCTGTGATTGAATGTTGATTGTATTTTGTAACGTTTAATTCACTAGATTTTAGTTGCTTAATTTGGGATTTAAATGAATTAACATTCATTTGATAAAGCGTAAAGTTTTCTAAGAAAAGGGTTCTTTTCTTTAATTTAGCTGTCAGAACTATTTTTTTACCTTTATTATTGGATGCAATATTAACAACAACTGTATTTCGATACGTTTTATATTGTTTTAATTCGTGACCATTTAATTTAAATAAAACATTATCAGTACTTAATCCTGAACCTAAGGTTAAATAATAAGCATCGTTTGTTGTTGGTGTGTATGTGAAAGTGACTAGTCCAGATTTATTTAGTTTCGTTTTTGTTAGAATAGAATTTGTTAAATTAATTTGTGAACCAACGTTATCAAAATTGACAGTATTAAAATTAATTGGTGTAAATAAAGCATCGTTATTAATACCGGTTAGAGCAGATAACCAATCAGACTGATATCTTAATGGGTTAGTTGTTTTATTCTTGTTTGTCAATATAGTATCATTTGCTGCATAGCCAATTGATAAAGCATACGGATTTTTAACCGTTTCAGTTAACGAGTTATTTGAGACAGGTCTATAGTAAGCTGTATCAGGTTTTTCAGTTAGTGGTGTCAATGTTTCTAACTGTGTGTCCAATGCCTTAGAAGTCCGTAATTGTTTTGGTGTAAAAACGTACTTCATATTTAATAGGGCATCTGTTACCAAGGTACCATTTGAGTAAGTGACATAATTATCACCATCAGGTTGTCCTATCTTACCGTAAAAAGTTGGGATTGATTTTGAAAAAGCAGAACTAAAATGGGAACCGCTGAAAAAATCAGCTGACATGGCATCATTTTTAGTCCGACTGTATGTTTGTGCGACACGATAGAAAGAATTATCAATTTTTTTTAACGATTTACTTTCAGTTGCTAGGGCAGTCGTTGACACGTCGTATTCACTTGTAGATAAATAACTAATGTTATCTAATGAATAAACAGCGTTACATGACATCTCAGCTATTACACTTGCAAATAACAACCATTTGAATGAAGGTGATGCATGATCTTGGAACTGAATTAAAATTAACGTTAAAAGAATAAATAAAATTGATAGGAATAAAGTTTCATCAGATAAATAACTATAAGATTCTTTTGATATAAATAAGTACGTAAACATTCCGATGAATAAAAGACCTACAATACTCAATTTCCAGAATTTTATAGGATTAAAGTACTCAAATTGTTGAGCAGCTAAAAGGATAATCCAAAAGCAAAATACAAATGAAAAACGATAAGGATACCAAACTGGAAATTGCATTCCGTGCCATAGTAAATCTAAAGGTTCAAAGCACATCGATAGGATCAAGAAACTTGTGATTAAAAAAGAGACAACCCGTTCTTTAATTGAAAAACGGTTATTCATGAAATATAAGATAAAACCAATTAAAGCCAAACTCCCTACAAAAATATTAGGGAAACCAGAAGGCATTTGATCAAAATTGAATGAACCAATCACAAATTTTGAAAGCATCGCTAAAGGATTATATTCAATTTTTGCTTTAATAGATTCTTCCGTGTATTCTCCCTTACTTGAAAGCAATGAGAATAGAGTTGGAAAGAGGATAATTGCTGAAATTGCTACAGAAACTAGAGATTTATAGATGAAAATCCATGATTTTTTAAAAAATTGTTTAACTGATAGAGATACACGACTTGTTGTATATAAGAAATATAAAATCATAAAAAGACAGACCATATAACCCATATAATAGTTAACGATTAAAAGTAACGCAAGCCACCAAGTATAAGCCCAACTTTTTGAATTCAACTGTAATTTTTCAAAGCCTAAAATAACTAAAGGTAATAGAATAACAGCGTCTAACCATAATAAATTAAGTTGGTTAGCAATCGTCCAACCCATTAGCGCATACGCTGTGGCAAATAATGGGATATAAAGTGAAGTCATTCTTGTTGTTTTCTTTAATAATAAACCGAACGTAAGGCCTGATAAGGCATATTTTAAAAGGGTGACTACCATAACACCCGCTAAAATTGATTTTCCTGGAAATACTAAGAAAATAAGATTAAAAGGACTCATTAAGTAGTATGCCCACTCACCTAACATATCACCACCAATTGCTTGTGAAAATGAATAGAAAAAACTAGTAGGATGATGGAGAAGTGTGGCTCTAAAATAAGAGAAAAAATCAATATATTGCTGACCTAAATCAACAGTTAATAGAGAACTATTCCCAAAAGGATACATTTTGCGGCCAATAAAGTAACAAAGCATAATGAATAAAGGAATAAGGAAACTTAGAAGGAGTACATGATTCTTTTTAAGATAATTTTTAAGCTTAACCATTTTAAAACCTCTCTGACTATTAATGTATGGTAATAAGAATAGCATATTTGGGACTTTACCGCATAAATCAGCAGCAGATAAAAATATATTTAATCTGATTATTAAAGTTTTTATTATAATATAAATTGTTAGCCTGTTTATTGGGCCAATGAATCTTAAAAATGTGGTAATATGGTAAATGATATATTTATACGAATTAAAAGACTAATAATGATACAGTGAGAGGTAATTAAACGTGAAACTTCCAAAAACAAAACAAGGTCGAAGCAAACAAAATAAATCACATATTCCATTTAGATTAAATTTCCTGTTTTTTATTGTTTTCCTACTTTTTGCAGCATTACTGGCGCAGTTAGCCTATTTACAAATTTTAAACGGAGCTTCATTTGAAGCGACAGTTAATAGTACGGATACGACAACAGAAACTAAGAATGTACAGCGTGGGATGGTTTATGACTCAACAGGTAAGGTTCTAGTTGGTAATAATTCTTCTCGAGCAATTACTTATACAAAAGGATCAGGTATCCTATCGCCTGATTTATATAAGATAGCTAATAACTTAGTAACCTATGTCAGTATTGATACGAGTAAATTAACAGACCGCAATGCTGCTGATTACTACTTAGCGGATAAGGGGCATTTAAAAGCTGTCACTGCTGCTGTAAAAAAAGAAAAAAATTTAACATCTGCTGAGTTAAACAAATTATCAACTACTGATTTTAATACATTGACAGTAGCATATGCTGTTAAAAATAACATTGATTCATTAACTGATGAAGAAAAAGAAGCTGCTACTGTTTTTGGGAAAATGACGGGTGCTTATTCATTATCAACTGTTTACTTAAAAACCTCTGATGTTTCCGATAAGGAGATGGCTGAAGTAGGTGAACATTTATCAGGGATGAATGGGATTAAAATAGGAACTAACTGGTCACGAAGTTACCCAAATGGTAAAAGTATGAACAGTATCATCGGAAATGTCACTAGTGAAGCTACTGGGCTACCTAGTGATAGCGTGGAAACGTTAATGACTGAAGGTTATTCACGAAATGATAGTGTTGGTCAGAGTTATTTAGAAAAACAATATGAAGATGTTTTAAAAGGAACAAAGTCACAAACTAAGGTTGAAGTGGCTAATAGTAAAATAGTAAAACAAGTACAAGAATATAGTGGTAAAAAAGGTGATAATCTCGTCTTAAATATTAACGCTAAATTCCAAGCTCAAGTTCAAAAGATTATGAACGATAGTGTGAAATCAATTGCTGGAAGCAATCCTTATAATCCAGGGGCCTACGCAGTTGTCATGAACCCAAATACAGGTGCCGTTTATGCAATGGCCGGTGTTAATCGAAATATTAAAACAGGTAAGATTACGGATGATGCTTTAGGGTCGATTAATCAAGTATTTACCATGGGTTCTGTTGTAAAAGGTGCTACGGTTATGGGAGCTATGATGGATGGGGCAATTACACCAACTAGCAATACCATAACTGATGAACCTATTAAGCTTGCTGGGACAGCTCCTAAGTCATCATGGTTTAATACATCTGGTTCAGCTAACGTTGCGTTAACAGCTTCTGATGCATTAATGGTTTCTTCTAACTCGTACATGATGCAGTTAGCAATGAGAGAAGGCGGATTCAAATATTCAAGTGGTTCTTCACTGGATATGTCGAATTCAATTTTCCCCAAAATGCGTGGTTACTTTAATCAATTCGGACTTGGTATCAAAACAGGTGTTGATTTACCTGGTGAGTCAACTGGTTTTGAGGGTGTAGCTAACCAAACAAATATTGGTAAAGCACTTGATTTATCTTTCGGAAATTATGATTCATATACAACTATTCAATTAGCGCAATACATGTCAACGATGGCTAATGGTGGTACAAGATTACAACCACAAATTGTAAAAGCGATTCGTTCAACAAATGAGGATGGTTCTTTAGGTTCTGTTCAAACTGAAATGACACCTAATATTTTAAGTACAGTTAACGCAACAAAATCAGAATTTGATGTTGTTCAATCAGGATTTTATAAGGTTGTTCATGGATCAAGTTCATTGAGAACTGGGAATGCGATGAGTGATGTAACACCATCAATTTCAGCTAAAACAGGTACTGCTCAAACATTCTATGGAACATCTGAAACTGAAGCACTTAGTTTGGCTTCATATGCACCTTCTAACAAGCCTAAAGTGGTCGTTGCACTCGTTTTCCCTGGAATGGCTAATAATACAGGTAGTGCTGTGAATGGTCAGGCAGCAGTTTCAATTTATTCAGCATTTTGGAAAACTGTTGAATCTGATAAATAATATTAAGGAAATAAGTCATCTAATACCTGATTTTATTGCTGTAAAGTAAATTTCCTTAACAAATAAAAAAAAACACTAGCGTTTACTTATTAATAATGATATTATATAAGACGTTAAAGACTAATTGTCTTATGAAATTATGAAGAAATATATGGAGGGTTGCAACCATGCGTGTACACATTACATTAGAATGTACGGAATGTCATGAACGGACATACCTATCAAGTAAAAACAAACGTAATAATCCAGATCGTGTTGAGCTTAATAAATTTTGCCCACGTGATCGTAAGGTTACTTTACATCGCGAAACAAAATAACAACGGGAATTTTCCTGTTGTTTTTTTGTTTTAAATAACTTTTATACTAGTTGAAATAAAATCTTGTAAACGTTATTTTGTAAATTTTTATATGAAATAAGGAGCTATCTATGAATTTGGCAAAATACAAAAATACACCATTTATGACGTACTTTTTTATTGGATTATCAG
The DNA here is from genome assembly GCF_056782135.1 of Dellaglioa sp. CoH-56-MRSF-11. The sequence goes on from NZ_JBXAYE010000002.1 coordinate 103,468, forward strand.
CAATTGTTTTCATCGCAATGACACTTGCTGGTGGTAGTCAAGACACAAATGTATTAATTGAATTTGGCGCTAAATATAATCCACTGATCATGGACGGCGAGTGGTGGCGATTATTTAATCCCATATTTTTACATATTGGATTTGAACATATTGTCCTTAATATGGTTACATTGTATTTTATTGGTATCCAAATTGAGATGTTATTTGGTCATTGGCGTTTTACAGGCATTTATTTGCTTGCTGGAATTGCTGGCAATATTGCAAGTTTCACGTTCAGTCCAGATACTATTTCGGCAGGCGCTAGTGGTGCTATTTTTGGTTTATTTGGGGCATTCCTAATGTTAGGTGATAATTTTAGAAAAAGTGCCTATTTTAGACAAATGTCGCAGCAATTTTTACTATTCATTGTGTTAAATCTTGCGTTTGGGTTTATGTCGTCAAGTACAGATAATGCAGCTCATATTGGCGGTATTTTATCTGGATTCTTAATCGCAACGACTGTAGGCGCACCAAGATTGGCACGAATCAGTCATATTAAACAGATAGCTGCATTCGTTATTTTAATTATTATCAATTTAATTCTGATTAAAATTGGAATTTCTAATAGTATCTAGTTTAAGGTGGTGACCGTTAATTGAAAAATTTGTATGATGTCCAACAACTATTGAAACAATTTGGTGTGTACGTTTATGTTGGTAAACGTATGTGGGATATTGAATTAATGGCATTGGAATTAGATAATTTACATCGATCAGGAGTGATTGATGACAAAATCTATGCTAGAGCTAAAATTGTACTATCTCATGAACATCGAGTTGAAGAACAAAATAATTGAGAGTGTAAGTGGAGGAATTTGAATAATGGTAATTGAAAAAAAATTAATTGGTGTCGACTTAGGTGGCACAACAGTTAAATTCGCTATTTTAACTGAAACAGGCGATATTCAACAAAAATGGAGTATTGAAACAAACGTTCTTGATGAAGGCTCACATATTGTGCCAGATATCATTGCTTCAATTAATCACCATATCAGACTATTTGATATGACTGCTGATCAATTCGTTGGAATTGGTATGGGCTCACCAGGTACAGTAAATCGTGCAGATGGAACTGTTATTGGTGCATATAATTTGAACTGGAAAACATTGCAAAATGTTCAAGCAGATATTGAATCCGGTACACAAATTCCATTTGCTATTGATAATGACGCCAACGTTGCTGCTTTAGGTGAACGTTGGAAAGGCGCTGGCGAAAATGATGATGAAGTTGCCTTCATCACGCTTGGAACTGGTGTTGGTGGCGGTATTATCGCTAACGGTGCATTATTACATGGTGTTGCTGGTGCTGGTGGCGAAGTTGGACATATTACAGTTGAACCTAATGGCTACATGTGTACTTGTGGTAAGCATGGTTGTTTAGAACAATATGCTTCAGCTACTGGTGTTGTACGTGTAGCTCGTGATATGGCTGAAGAGTTTGCTGGCCAATCAAAATTAAAAGAAATGTTAGATGACGGACAAGAAATTACATCTAAATTAGTTTTTGATTTAGCTAAAGAGAATGATGTTTTAGGTAAAATGGTCGTTGATAAGGTATCGTATTATCTTGGACTAGCTTGTGGTAACTTAGGTAATATGTTAAATCCAGCATATATTGTTATCGGTGGCGGTGTTTCTGCTGCTGGAACGTTCCTATTAGATCAAGTTACTAAATACTTTAAACAATTTTCATTCCCAACAGTTCGTTCATCAACATCATTAAAATTAGCACAATTAGGAAATGAAGCTGGCGTTATTGGTGCCGCTTCACTTGCTCGTCAGTTTATTAAATAATAATTGAGGGGAGAACTAGTATGATTTTAGGAGCAGTAAAGGTTAGTTTAATAATTAATATCATTTTGATTATTATTTTAGTTGGGTTAGCTGGTAACCAATTTTATCTTTGGTATATGGGTCGCCGTGCAGCTAAATTAGTAACAAATGAAGAATTTAATGAAGGTATGCGTAAGGCGCAAGTTGTTGATTTACGTGAAAAAAGTGAATTTGATGCTTCTCATATTATGGGAGCAAGAAATATTCCCTATTCTCAATTTAAAACAGCGATTGGTGGTTTAAGAAAAGATTTACCTCTTTACTTATATGACCAAGGTAAATCGATTAGTACTCGAGCAGCCTATAAATTACACAAACAAGGCTATACAGATATTACTATTTTGAAAACAGGTTTTTCAAAATGGGATGGTAGAACAAAAAAACGCTAAAAAGAAAAAGCATTGAGGAATGAAAATTCTTCAATGCTTTTATTAGTTTATGAATGGTGTGATGAACGGCTCTTACGTGTTGCACGTTTACGGTTTTCTTCAATCATTTGTTCTTTTTCTTCGATGGGTGCAACAACAGTTTTTTTAAAGGCAAAGACGCTACCAACTAATGCGCCTACAGTTGCAGCAGTTCCGACTAAGAAACCTTTTGAAAAGTTTTTCATTATGTAGACCTCCTTATTCATTTGACATCTTTATTATGACTTATTCAATCTAAAATTGCCACTAAAAGCACCGCTATTTTACGATTAATGATATAATAATTTTTGAAAGTTAGGGGTGACTTGTATATGCAGACCAAAATTTATGCGCATCGCGGAAGTAAGGGAACCAGACCAGAAAATACGTTAGTTAGTTTTCAGGCCGCAATAGATGCAGGAGCCGACGGCATTGAGACTGATGTTCAGTTGTCTAAAGATGGTGAACTAATCATTATGCATGATGAAAAAATTGATAGGACCACAAATTTAACAGGTAAGGTAGTAAATCTGACACTAGCGGAATTAAAAAAAGCAGATGCAGGAATTAAATTCAGTTCTGACTATCAAGGTGAACAAATTCCAACATTAAAAGAAGTAATTGAGTTGTTAAAAGATAACAACTTTAAAGGCACTTTTAATTTAGAATTAAAAACGAATCATATAGAATACCAAGGTATAGAAGAACTTGTAAATAAACAAATGGAACAATTACCATCAGATATTCATCTTTTGTATTCTAGTTTTAATCCAAACTCAATTCGTAGAATGCAAAAAATTAATCCTGATGCAGAATTCGCGAGTTTATTCCAATTTAAAATTAAAGAGTCGCGTCAATTGGCTAAGCATCATTTAATCACTAGCTTACACCCTGATGTGACCTGGCTGAGAGAACGACATGGCTTATTTTGGCCAAAGCTACTGATTCGCCCTTGGACAGTTAATTCAGTTAAGGATATGACTTATTGTTTTAAAAAGAAATATGATGCCATTTTTACAGATTTTCCTGCAAAAGCAATAGAAGTACGAAAAGATATTCAAGGAGATTAGAAATGACGCAAAAAGTATTGTTAATTGTTGGGCCAACTGCAGTTGGTAAAACTGATTTATCGATAAAATTAGCAAAAAAATTTAATGGTGAGATTATTTCAGGCGATTCTATGCAAGTTTACCGGAAATTAGATATAGGGACGGCTAAAATTACAGAAGATGAGATGGATGGAATTCCACATTATTTAATTAATCACAAGAATAGTGATGAACGTTATTCAGTCGCTGATTTTACAGTCGAAAGTCGCGCAGCAATTAGTGATATTGCCTCTAGAGGGAAATTACCAATAATTGTTGGTGGGACCGGATTTTATTTACAGGCATTACTTGATAATTTTCAATTGGGAACAGATAATGACGACGATTTAAATTTAAGAAAAGAATTACAAGAACGTAGTGAAAAAATCGGTCCTGAGGCACTTTGGCAAGAATTAGAAAGCTTAGATCCAAATGCAGCATTAAAAATTCCAGTTAATAATACGCTACGAGTAATCAGGGCATTAGAGGTTATTAAAAAATCAAATCAATTGTTTTCGGCGCAAGCGGATCAAAAAACGGATGAGTTTAACCCCTTTATTATTGGGTTATCGACTGATAGGTCAGTGCTATATGATCGGATTAATCGTCGAGTTGACCTTATGATTGGTTCCGGGCTGATTGATGAAGCAAAATGGCTTTTTAACCAAAAAACCAATGATTTACCAGCTAGTAAAGGTATTGGATATAAAGAGCTATATGCTTATTTTGAAGAAAAACAATCACTTGATGAAGCGACAGAGTTAATAAAACGCAACTCAAGGCGTTACGCAAAACGACAATTAACTTGGTTTAGAAATAAAATGGCAGTTAACTGGTTTGATTTAATCGAGCATCCGGAACAACTAAGTAAAATAGAAATACAAATAGTGGATTGGTTAAAAGGACAAAAGTCATAAGGAGAAGAATATATGCAAAAATGGATAGATAATTTATCACAGGAGTTAGCAAATGTTGTAGGAGAAGTTGATACTCAAATTGAACCAAGACTAAAAGAAATTGATGAACAGGTTTTGTTTAACCAACAAAAAGTCTTGGAAGCTTTTAAGAAAAATAATGTTTCTGAAACATATTTTGCCGGATCAACAGGATATGGATACGACGATATCGGCCGCGATGGACTTGATCGTATCTATGCAGATGTTTTCAAAACAGAAGCGGCAATGGTGAGACCACAAATTGTTTCAGGAACGCATTCAATTTCAACAGCCCTTTTTGGTATGTTACGACCAGGGGACGATTTATTATATATTACTGGGATGCCATACGATACGATTCAGGAAGTTATTGGTATTTCTGGAACGGGTATTGGTTCAATGAAAGAATATGGTATCGGGTTTGATTACGTCCCATTAACGGCTGACAATCATATGGATTCTAATGGTTTAAAAGAAAAGTTAACGGATAAGGTTAAAGTTGTTGCAATCCAACGTTCTCGTGGGTATGCAACTAGAGATAGTTTTATGGTATCTGAAATTGCTGAGATGATTAAAGAAGTTCGTAAAATTTCAAAAGATGTGATTATTTTTATCGATAACTGCTATGGTGAATTTTCTGAAACAATTGAACCAACAGAGGTAGGTGCTGATATCATGTCAGGGTCACTAATTAAAAATGCTGGTGGTGGTTTAGCTAAAACGGGTGGTTACATCGTTGGACGTGCTGATTTAATTGAAAAAGCTGGTTACCGCCTAACAACACCTGGTACTGGTAATGAAGAGGGCGCCACCTTAAATGTTATGAGAGATTTTATTCAAGGGTTCTTTTTAGCACCTCATGTAACAGGTGAGGCAATTAAAGGTGCTATCTATACGAGTGCATTACTTGAAAAAATGGGATTAGATGTGTCACCAAAATGGGATGCACCAAGAACTGATCTCATTCAAACGGTTAACTTTGGTAAACCAGAACCAATGGTTAAGTTTGCTCAAGCTATCCAACGTGAATCTCCCGTTGATGCATATGTTGAACCAAAACCAAGTGATATGGCTGGTTATGAAGATAAAGTTATTATGGCTGCGGGTACTTTTGTTGAAGGTGCTAGTGTCGAATTGTCAGCTGATGGTCCAATAAGAGAACCTTATACGCTTTATGTTCAGGGTGGGTTAACGTATGCGCATGTTAAGTTAGCAGTTACAGCTGCAGTTGAAAAAACATTCTATTGAACAATCGACTGTAAGCTATGTTATAAAATCTAACATTGTACGTTGACAGTCATTTATTTCCTTGTTACTATAAGGATGTAATTAAAAAGGAGGCTTGTTTATGAAAGAGAAGGAACTCAGACGATCATTAGCGGTATTACCAATTGGAACGGTAATGAAATTAACGGACTTAACGGCTCGTCAAATTCGTTATTATGAGGAGCAGGAGTTAATTATGCCCCAAAGAAATGATGGTAATCGCAGAATGTATTCACTGAATGATATTGATAAGTTATTTGAAATTAAAGATTATTTAGATGAAGGCATGAATATGGTTGGCATTAAAGAAATTTATTTTGAAAAGGAAGCACAGGCTAAAAAGCAACGCAAATTGTTAGAAAAGCCTTTGACAGATAATGATGTTAGACATATTTTTCAAAATGAATTTCTTTCAGTTAGTGGACTTAAAAATCCTGACGATCCTTCTTTTAACACAAACAAGCGTCTATAAATTATAAATACTGAGGAGAGATAAAATGGCAAAAGCTGCATACACTAAAGATGACATTGTTACAATGGCAAAAAAAGAGAACGTTAAATTTTTAAGACTTATGTTTACAGATTTATTCGGAATTATTAAGAACGTGGAAGTTCCGATTAGCCAACTAGACAAATTATTAGAAAACAAATTAATGTTCGATGGTTCTTCAATCGACGGATTCGTTCGAATCGAAGAAAGTGATATGTACTTATACCCAGATTTATCAACTTGGATGATTTTCCCATGGGAACATGAACATGGAAAAATTGCGCGTATTATTTGTGAAGTTTATAACGCTGAACGTAAACCATTCCAAGGTGATCCAAGAAATAACCTTATCCGTGTCTTAAAAGAAATGAATGATTTAGGGTTTACTGAATTTAATATTGGACCTGAACCAGAATTTTTCTTATTTAAATTAGACCCTATAACGGGAAAACCTACAACACAATTAAACGATAAAGGTAGCTATTTTGATTTAGCACCAGTTGATTTAGGTGAAAATTGTCGTCGAGATATCGTGTTAGAACTTGAAAACATGGGTTTTGATGTTGAAGCTTCTCATCATGAAGTAGCACCTGGCCAACATGAAATTGATTTTAAATACGCAGATGCTTTACAAGCCTGTGATAACATCCAAACATTTAAATTAGTCGTTAAAACGGTAGCTAGAAAACATGGTCTACATGCGACATTTATGCCAAAACCATTGAATGGAATTAATGGTTCAGGGATGCATATTAATATGTCATTATTTCATAAAGATGGTAATGCATTCTTTGATGAAAAAGATAAGATGCAATTATCTGAAGATGCCTACCACTTCTTAGGTGGTTTATTACAACATGCACGTGGTTACACAGCAATTACTAATCCAACAGTTAACTCATATAAACGTCTTGTCCCTGGATTTGAGGCACCTGTTTATGTTGCTTGGTCTGGACGTAACCGATCGCCATTAGTTCGTGTACCAATGGCTCGTGGGTTATCAACTCGATTAGAGTTAAGAAGTGTTGATGCAACTGCTAATCCTTATCTTGTTATTGCGGCTATTTTAGAAGCAGGACTTGATGGACTTAGAAATAAAGTTGTACCACCTGCATCTGTTGATAGAAATATTTACGTAATGAACCGTCAAGAACGCCAAGATAATCATATTAGTGACTTACCATCGACACTACACAATGCCATTAAAGCATTGGAAAAAGATGATATCATGGAAAAAGCAATGGGTCCTCATTTATATCCAAGCTTTATTGAAGCCAAAAAATTAGAATGGGCTGCTTACCGTCAAGAAGTTTCTGAATGGGAAAGAGATCAATATTTAGAACTTTATTAAAAAAAGTGTAATAAAGGTTTGAAATGACTAACTAAATGATTGATAATGAAACTAGGACAAGTAAAATTGTTTTAGTTTTTTTGATTATGCAAAGAAAAATCACAATACATAGTAAAAAAAATAATCATTAAATATGAATAAGGGGTAAACTATGATAAAAGACAATCAATTTAATTTATCGGATCACAGTGAAGCTACAAACAATATCGAACGCACTCTATCTAAAAAAGTTGAGTACTTAAATCAACTTAGAGAGGCGATTAAACAAGAAGATGATCGATTAGTTTATCAACTCATTAACCAATCTCGTTACGCACAACTAGTGTTAAAGAAAAGAAGCGTTTCGGAATCTGCCATTCAAGAAGAGTTGGTCATTAAAGATTATCCACAAATTCAACAATATTTAAGTTTGAAACTTATCTCATATTTACGTGATACGTATCCATTCTTCTATTTTGAAGAAATGGAAGTTGGAAAATTCAAAATTCATTTTGGTAATTGGTGGGATCGAAAAGAATTTGGCTATTTAGACGTTTTAAATGTTGAATTTAAATTTGATGAAGAAGAACTAGCTAAATTAGCTAAGTCTTTTGAATTGGAAGAAACGAATAAACGTGTTAATACAGATAAAATTAATCAAATATCAATTCAAAATAAAGAACGTCAAGAATTAGTTGATTCTCAGGATGAACGTGACGCTGAAAAAGACAAAATTCGCGAAGATATGAAACGTAATTCACAAGAAAAAGGGCGTCCTTGGGATGCTGGACGTATTCGTGAAGAACGTCGCGTGTTAAAAGAAAGATTAACAGAGTTAACTGAGATGGATGAAAAAGCCAGCAGTGCATATCAAGATATTAAATCAAGTGAGACTGATGTTTTAAGTTTAGCCAAAGAAGATACGTTGATTGGTTATGAAAGACAAAGTGTTATTGGTATATTTGGTGATTTTGAAAAATTCACTAAACAAAATGATGCCTTATATTACAGTTATTTATCTCACTTAATTAGTCAAAAAGGACAGGTGACTGAATAATGGCTGAAAAAGAAAAGCAGTTAGTTTCTACAAAATCGCGTTTAGTAAACTTTAATGAACAAATTAAATTAAGTCTGAACAATGGGATTAAATTTACGGAAACATTAGATGTTTTAATGAATACCCAGGATAAAGTTGAGTTGATTGATGCCGCAATGAGTTTGATGGGTTATCAACTTGACACTAATTATTTAACATTCCCGCAAAAATATAGTGCTGCAGATTATTGTTTACTCTTCTTTAACCGTTTAATGGACTTGCATGATAATGAAACGGCTATTTTACACTTCTCAGAGCCTAGAAAAGCACTTGTCCATGAAATACCTGGGATTAATGTCGTAGATAGTTTTTCCTTTAAAATTGATGATAATGATGGCGCTTATTATGTTGCACAAGAATCAGGAGAATCTTTATTTTATTTAAATTTACGTAAAAGAATGATTCGAATTAATAGTACAGCTATTACAAATGTCTTAATTGTTAGTTACTTGGAAAAATTAGACGCAAAATCGATTAAATATCTTGAAATGATGTTAATTGATTTTGCGACGTATTTAAAAGAAGATTATGGATTTAGCGTTGATCTTAATCTATTGGATTCAGGTAATCCAGCAAGATACGAATTGTCTGAAGATATACTTAAACGAAGTGTTATCGATGAATTATTTGTACTTGCTTCAGAAAATGAGTTAATGGTTGAAGCAGGCGCAAATAATAGTGCTGTTTTAAAATTAGCTAAATCTGAAATAACAATTTATGATCAACAACAAATGGGTGAGAGTGATAATGAAAAATGGGTCGTTGCTGTTATGGATGCTGCCCAAGAAATTTCATGGTTCGATATTTTGTTGAATGAACCTTTCATTAGAAATTGGTACTTGAATAATATAAATGAATTAAGTATTAAATCAGATCCCTTGATTTTTAAATAATAAAAAAATGTCTGTCCGTTAGTTACTAGTGGGCAGATTTTTTTGGAGGAAAATTTAGTGAACTTAACAGATATGATCCAAATGGAACGAAGCTTTGATCGGGATGTTATTCAAGATAAAAAAATTAGATGGAGTCCTGAAGAGAGATTGTTTAACGCCTATGTGAGCTTGGATGTTGAACTATCAGAATTAGCCAACACGGTTGAATGGTTTAAAGTCTGGAAAGAAAATCGTGGACAAAAAATGGAAAAAGGCAAAACGCATGAAGAGACAGTACTCTCAGAATATGTTGATGCAATGAGTTTCTTTTTTAATATTGCCAATCAAAATAAATGGACCTATTTATTATTAATTAGTGACGAAGAGATGGATGATTTTGCAAAAAAGCCTATGACAATGTCATTGAATAAAGTCTTTTTATCGTTAAAATTAATGATTTCTAAAAGTTTATTTAGTCATAAATTAGAAGATTTTAAACATGCTTGGCATCTTTTTATTAAATTCGGGTTAGTTGATTTAAAATTGTCTTGGAATGATATTGAAAATGAATTTGTTAAAAAAAATATGGAAAATATTGAAAGACAAGAAAATAATTATTAATTAAAACAGTCTTAAATTGGAGCTAACCAATAATATTGGACAAAAATTTAAGCAGGTTACTGAATTTTAAGAGCTTGGTATCGTATTATTAGTAATTAATTTACAACTGAGCGTCGTAAATAAGGAATCATTAATAATTCGTATTTTAAATTTTAATAAAGAAAAGCCTTCGACATTGGATTTTTGTCCAATATTGAAGGCTTTTTTGTGTTAATAACTGAATAACAGTTTTTATTTGAATGAGACTAATCTCTTTTAAAATTAACTTAAGTAAAAAATCAAGAACCAGTATCAAAATTAAAATCAGCACCATCTTCAGATTCATGAATATGAACGTCTTTAGCAGACGAAGTACTATCATTAATATCAAAGCTCTCAGAAGAAGATGTCTTCTTAGTAGATGATGAAGATTCTTTAGAAGAATCTTTGGCCTTAGAAGATGAGGCCTTTGTGTTGGATGATGCAGACGACTGTTGAGAAGAAGAGCTATTTTTGTTAGAACTGGAATCAGAATTATAACTATATTCGCAAGCAGACAATAGTAGCATTGATACGCTTAGAACCCCTAGTAAGCTAATAAATTTTTTCATTTTAAATCCCCCAATATTTTTATGGTGCAAAGCGAGCAGTAGGAATCGCACCTACTAAAAGTATCTATACGCTCGTTAGAAATTTATGTTAAATTTTGTTTATTAGTGCTTAGCAGGAGCTTGTTTGAGTGTGAAAACTGCTGCAATGATTAATAAAATAAATGTAGGAAGGGCAAAAACCATTGATAAAAGAAATAAACCGCAACCAATAATACCAAGAACATGGCCAGTAATAGAGATATCAGCTTTTCTTGATTGAACAAGTGCAACAATGTGAAGAATAAGGCCAATTCCTAGCATAATATAAAAGAAAATAGCTGTACCGCTAGTTAAGGTTGATGTTCCAGAGACAGCGTGTGATGTTACAGTAGATTTATTGATACCAGTTAAAATAACGATAAGCCAAGAAAAGGCTACTAATATAGTATTTATGATATCGAAAGTACCTGCTGCAGTGTTAATTTTTAGTTTCATGAAGAATTCCCCCGTATGGAGCTTTTAACGTGATTCCCTATCTGCACGTAAGTATTCTATTTTATGTATATGATATTTTATAAGGCAGTGAAGAAAGCGATGGCGCCTAGAAAGATACCCGGTACGTTTGCAAAGAATATAGGCCAGTCTTTATTTTTACCACATACGCCATAGACAGTCCAAAATATGCAATTAATACAGGCAACCAAGGGCTGAACAGGATTACCCTGGCTACCATTAAGGTTGGAAATGATTTGTGGGATGTATGAGACATACATTAAGATAGATAAAATACTTGCAAACTTCCCGATTTTTTCTAGAGTGCTATCATTTAATAATTTCATTCTAATTCCTCCAAACTTTTTTATGCCTCTCTATAATAACTAATTATCAGTTATTCTACAAATTATAACAACTGGGAGTAGGTAAAAATGTTTGGTGTTGGTGAAAATAAACTTGTGGATGATTTTTATTATTAAAATGCATCAAAATTTTCTTGGGTGATAAATTAATTATTTAAATGAAGGCTAGGTATTTGTTTAGGTTAATATCTTACTAATTCAGAACTGTTATTGTAAACTCAGTATTTTGTTTTTAACTAATACTGACTATTTATGAAATTGCTGGATCTGAATAGCAAAGCTATAGAATGTTGAATAAATGATATTTAAATAGTGGTACATTCAGTAGAAACTATAGGACTAATAGTTTCTGTTAACAGATGACTACGTATCAAAAAAATTTACAGGGATGAGTTAATGCGTTGCTCTAATCAGAATGACGTTCCTCAGATGATTATCAAATTTAACAATAATTTTTCTTATAAAGGTAGCGCAGTTATTGATACTATTCATGAGTTGACCATTTAGGAGAAGAATGAAGTAATCAGAGAAATTACACTACTTGAGTTTCATTAATGATTTAGATAACATAAAACCCACTTAGTAAGGTGACTTATACATACAACTATTACTCTGACTGGCAATGATTATAACAAACGTAAAGGGGGAAATGCTATATCTTCATTTAACGAACTATTCCCACAAGTCAATGAAAAATCTACAATTAATAAGGTTAAACGTTTTTTTAAAGTATGGTTACCAAAAATGCAGAGATATAGTCAGAAGGATATTAGCGGAATTAAGTCGCCAATTATCATGGATATGCCTAAAAAGTACCTCAGGGAACAATCAACACGAAGAGACCATAACTAAACGTATCTATGCTGAGCAAGTTATTAATAATGTTCTAGTAGCTTTAAAGAGTTGTGACACTATTAGTAGAAAAATATTAATAGATGTCTATATTGCAGAAGATAATAAATAAAATGATATTGAAATGGATGATTTAGGATATGAAAAGACGAGATACAGTTTTTACAAGAATCGAGCATGCTTACAGTTTGCTGATTCATTCTTAATTGAAGACTTACATGATTTCAAAAAGTGAACATTTAGTGAACAAATTGAAGTGATTAATCTGTTATATTAGTAATATGATATTTTGATATCAGTTATTAATCTCTAATCCAAATATTTATACACACATGAGAAAGGTATTGTTTACCTGTCTTTTTTATTGTTTAATAATAGAGCGAGTATAAATTATTTGGAGGAGTAACTATTTGGACAATTATTATGTATTTAAATTAAATTTAGCACCAAATATAATTAGAACTTACGTTGAAAGAAAATCAGAAGGTTGGAAACAGCTTAAACATAATGTAATAAAGGATGATCTAACTAATAGTTTTGGAATACCTAATGGATTTGAAAGGGGAACATATTTAAATTTTATTTTTAAGGATACTGATGTTAAAGAAGAATTATCCAAATCTATAGAATATACAGAATTTGTTGCTCAATCTAAAAAAATAGAAGAGGAATATTTTGCTGTTATAGAAAACTATGAAAAAAATTCGGGCATTTTATGGACAAAAGAATTTTTGGGCGTTACAAAAGTTGAAATGAGAACAAAAATGGACAAATTACTTAAAAAATATCCATTTTTAAAAGAATCATTAGATGATGTTTTAGAAGATGATATAATAGGCAACTTAAAAGGGTACGGACGTTACGGACATGGTCGTAAAATGATGCTAGAGGCTAGAAAAATAATACGGTATATTCAGGATAAAGAATATATAAATGCTGGAGTGAATTTTTTTTATGAATTGGAAACTGAAAAAATTTTAATTTCTACTAATGACAAAAGTTTGAAAGAAGCTATTAGTATGTCTGAAAGAATAGAATCATTTATAAATACAGCAGAAAATACCAATATGGGTGCTGTATCAGTTAATGCAGTTCAAGATAGCGTTAGCATTAAGCAAGATTATGCAAGAGTAACAGTACATCTTGTCTATCCTAATGGTGCCCAGCAAGTTGAAGATAGGGACCTTGCTAGTCGAAAACGTATAAATGCTGAAGATGTGAAAAAAATATATAGTGCCCCTAGAGGAGAAAAAGTAAATACAGTAGAGTTAAGTAAACAATTGGGTGAAGATGCTAAGCGAGGATACCTTAAATCGATAAAACATAGGGCAATGAGTATAATGAAAATTGTACCTGTAATAGTTAATAAAAATTTTCATAAATAGGTGATAGTATGGTAGATAATAAATCATTGATGAGAGCATTATGGACTTCAAAACGAGCAACTATATGCAATATATACTCTAAAATTGGAATTTCGATAAATGTAATATTTACAATAATATATTTATTTTTTCCGGATATTATTAATGTTAATTATGAAGTTTCAAGCTTATTGGGTATTTCTGTTACCGGATTATCTTTTACATTCGCATTATTTGTTGCGGTTAAAAGTATCTTTGATATAGATAATTTAGGACACATATATTTAGTTTCTAAAACAGATACTCAATTAAAAAACGTATTTGTTGAAATATTCACACCATTTATGTGGACTTCATTTTTATGGCTAACCATAGTTGGAATATCAATTAGTACTATGTTAATATCATTTGAAACCTTTATTGATTTTGAAGTAATTTTGTATTTGAAAGGAATAGTTTTAATTTTAGTATTTACGGCGTCTTTGAATATTTTTGGGCTTATTTTAGACATCATCCGAGATACTCAAAAAAAGGCTATAGAGGCTGGAGAAGAAGAAGCTGAGTCAATAATAAAAAATAATAAAATGAAGTGAACCCTAAATATTGGACGAAGCTTTATGCAGCATTCTGGGTTATAAAAATTCGGTGTTCAACCGGGCTTTTACAACCCAATTTTATTTTAATTCGTGAAAAATTATAGTCATTTATCCAAACCGGTACTTGTGAAACTAGTGTTTCATATGTATCGGTTTCTTTTTGATAGAAAGCTTCAGCTTTCATAATATGGAAAAAGCTTTCCATGGCAGCGTTATCTAAACATGTTGCTTTACGTGACATACTCTGAAAAATACGATATTTTTTGAGAATAGTAACCCAATTTTTGTGTTGATATTGGAATCCTTGGTCAGAATGAATCGTCGTTCGATAATTTAAATCTTTTGGGATTTTTGCAATTGCTTGTTTCAAAACCTTTGTTGTAAATTTAACTGTTGGATGTTTACTAATCTGATGACTTAGAATTTTGCCTGAAAACAGATCATAAATACAGGTGAAATGGGCCCGTTCATCGATTGTTTCGTCACCCCAACGGACTTCTGTAACATCTGTTGCTAGTTTTTGATAAGGTCGGTCCGAAAAGAAACGGCGATTAATCAGGTTTTTAGAAACGGTACCAACTTTTCCTTTATACGAGTTGTATTTGCGTGTCTGGCTGAAATTGAAGTAGCTCCCATAAATTAAATCTCCTTAAATTTTTAAAATTTTGTAGCAATACGACCAATGAGCCTTGCACTCATAGCCAGCTTAACTGGTGGTCGAAAGGGTAGTTAGGCGTCCATTACAATAACTTGTAATTCTTCAGTTACAAATTGATTGATGCCTGCTAAAAATTCTTTAAAATAAGTTGTTTCATTGTGGAAGTTAACTGCGTCTTGGTCTTGCCAATGCTCAATTATTGCATAACGATTGTTGGCACCTAATTGTTTAAAATGATTGTATGAAATATTACCAGATTCTTTTTTTGATTGCGTCACTAGAGGATCAATAAAATGTTCATATTCTGTAATACAATTTTCATTAACAACTAAACTAACATTAAAAACTTTCATGATAATATTCTCCTTTTTAGCTTTTAACGTGATTCCTATGCACGTAGATAAACAAAAACGAGCAGCAGGAGTTGCACCTGCTTGAAGTATCTATACACTCGTTAAAATTAGTTAAATATTTATTCCCAAGTTGAGTCCCCGTAAGTGACAGAGAACGGACCAGCATTAGAAGTTGTAAAGTATAATGTCATTACAGCTTTTTTTCCGGCAGCTATTGAATTTGGAATATTACCAGAGTAAGTCTCTGAATTAAATTCCCCAATAGTATCATCACTATCATAGACGTCAAACTTTTGACCATTGAAATCTAGTGGACCTGTACCATTATTTTGAACGGTTACTTTAACAGCAACTTGTGTATCACCGGATTTAACATCATTTAAAGGAACTGACGTTTCTTTTTCAGCAGAGTCAACGGTTATCTTTGAGTCGTCAGTTAAATCTACAGAATCGCCAAAAGATGAAGTAGATTCTGAATCGGATTCATCATCAGTGTATGACTCATCGTCAGATTCTGAATCAGATTCAGATTCATCGTCAACATATGAATCATCATCGTCATCATAACTAGAATCATCATCTGATTCTGACGAGTCACTAGCACTTGACGATCTAAAATTAGACGATGAACGCGCTGACGAATCTTTATCAGATGTTACCGACATCACGCTAAAAGAAATAATTGATATGCCTAAACCGGCAATCAATAAAATTAGTGGTATTAAATTAGAAGCTTTATTACCCCAAGCTACAATAAACCAAGTTACACCTGTAAAAAAAACAACTAAACCAATAAGAAAAATAATTGTAAATGTAGTACTCATGAATATATTTCCTCCGAAATCTATATCTCTACTCCTAGAAATATGATAAAATTATTTGTTAATATATTTATACCCTCTAACTTGCTACCAACAGGTTAGGGGATTTTTTAATAGTTTTATTTCAAACAATTTACTAAAGCTTAAGTAATTGCTTGATATTTTTAACGTGTTTTCCAGTAATACAATATAAAGCGTTGCCAACAGCCTTACCGACAGAAAATGCTTTCTTATCGCCTGATATTTTAATACTTTAGTAGATTTATTGATAAAAATATCCATGCAACAAATATGCAACAAATGTTTTGAGCATTCTATCCTTTATAGTCTGTTTTCACCTAAATAAAAAAATAGGAACGCCCGTTTAAAGGCATTCCTATTTTTATAAATCGGTCTAGAATGGATATCTATGACTCGGGTGAGATTCGAACTCACGACCGTCCGCTTAGAAGGCGGATGCTCTATCCAGCTGAGCTACCGAGTCATAACAACATTTAATAGTATATGATAAAATACTGGTACTTGTCAATGGAAATTGGTAGAACTCTTATAAATTATCAAAAACATGAATGAAAGTTTTGATGAAATGTTCTATAATAAGAAAGTAATAGACATAAATGGAGATAAAGACTATTTAATTATGAATAAAGAGGTTGAAAAATGGTTGATTCTAATGATCCACGGGTAAAGAGAACAAGACAAAATTTAAAAAAATCATTAGTTGTACTCATGAAACATTACAAAGTTGAAAATATTAGCGTTCAAAAGATTACTCAGGAAGCAAATGTCACTCGAGGAACATTCTATCTGCATTATCATGACAAACAAGATTTTATTAATCGGGCAATGGATGAAATTTTAGATGACTTTTTTGATTACATTATGATTATGTCAAAACAATCACCAGATAAAGCGTACGTTTATTCGAAACCAGTTGAAGTTTGTTGTTTAAATCGGGTGTTTAACTACTTACAAGATGAATCAATGATGTTTGGCGTACTTTTAAATAGTCAAGAAGATGTCGCTTTTTCTGATAAAGTATATGATAGACTAGTTATCTACTTAAATAACTTTAGAGAACAGTTAGCAGGCGATTTTGAAGTATCTAAGATACCAAACGAGTTACAAGTATCCTATGTTGCATCAGCGCACCTAGGCTTCATTAAACGTTGGTTACGAGACGATATGATCTACACACCGCACTACGTTGCTAAGGTTTTAAAAGAAATTACTGGCGTTGATACAAGTAACGGAGTCAATTTAACAAACTTTTTTGTTGAAAATGATGGATAACGTTGACTTAAGAAGTTACATTTGATATTATAATAACGTTGTATTTGTGAACACCACAACTGCAACCGCACGTTTTAAGTTTTTAAGCGTCAGGTTGTCTAAATCTGATCACTAAATTACGGCGAGTCTAAGTAATCTATAAGGAGGTGTAATACACATGTACGCAATTATTAAAACAGGTGGCAAACAACTTAAAGTTGAAGCCGGAGAAGCTATTTACATTGAAAAATTATCAGCAGAAGCTGGTGAAAAAGTTACATTTGATGAAATTGTTTTAGTTGGTGGCGAAAAAACCGTTATTGGTGCTCCTTTTGTTAAAGGTGCTACAGTAACTGGTACTGTTGAAAAACAAGGCCGTGAAAAGAAAGTTGTTACTTTCAAATACAAACCTAAGAAACATTCTCATACAAAACAAGGTCATCGTCAACCATATACTAAGGTTGTTATCGATGCTATTAACGCATAATTTTGAAAGTAGGCTACTAGTATGATACGTGCAGTTATTTCTCGGAGAGATGCCAAAATCATCGATGCGTTTGAAATAACAGGGCATGCTGATTCTGGTGAATATGGTCAAGATATTGTGTGTGCTGCGGTTTCGGTATTGACTATCAATACAGTTAATAGTTTGACCGAACTTGCTAAACTTAATCCTGATGTTGAGATGGATGAAGATAATGGTGGATTAATGAAAGTTAAACTATCAGAATCTGAGTTAAACGATGCTACAGGACAGTTATTTTTAGAAAGTTTAGTTTTAGGACTACAGTCAATTGAGCAAAACTATCAAGATTACATTAAATTAACACTTAAATAATAAGACTATAACAAGGAGGTGCATTGATTATGTTAATGAATTTACAATTTTTCTCACATAAAAAAGGTGGGGGTTCTACTTCTAATGGCCGTGATTCTGTCGGTAGACGTTTAGGCTCAAAAAGAGCTGACGGACAAGAAGTAACAGGTGGTTCAATTCTTTATCGTCAACGTGGAACACGTATTTATCCTGGTGTTAACGTTGGTAAAGGTGGAGATGATACTTTGTTTGCTAAAGTCGATGGTATCGTTCGCTTCGAACGTAAAGGCCGCGATAAGAAACAAGTCTCTGTATACCCTGTAGCTGAATAATAATAACTCAAAGGAAACCTCTTCATTTTATGATAGAGATTTCCTTTTTTTGTACATAAAAGGAGTGTTTAAATGAATTTTGATAGAATTAAACAATTACAATCAACTTTTGAGAAACTCTCGATTGATGCATTTCTAGTGACGGATACGACAAACATATTTTATTTAAGTGGTTTTGAAGGTGATGGTGTATTGTTAATTACTGATACACAACAATTTTTAATCACTGACCTAAGATTTGAATTGGCACTAGAAAATCATGATAAAAAATTAGAAATAAAATTTACGCGTGATTATCTGGGTGCTGTATCTGACATAATTAGTGAAAAAGGATTAACAGTTATGGGATTTGAATCATCAATATCATTTTTAGAGTATGATCAATTAGATGAAATCCTTGTTAGTGATTTGGTGCCATTTACTAATATTGTTGACGAATTACGACGTGTTAAAGATAAGGATGAGCAGATAAAATTAATAAAAGCAGGAAAATTAGCTGATGAAGCTTTCAATTATATTGTGTCGACGATTGAAGTTGGTCAAACAGAAATTGAAATTGCTAATCGGCTAGATAGTTATATCAAAAATTTAGGTACTATGAGTGAATCTTTTGAAACAATTGTAGCAAGCGGTATTCATTCAACATGGCCACATGCAACGGTTTCAAAACGAAAGATTCAAGACCAGGATCTGATTACGATAGATTTTGGCTATTATTACGAGAACTATACATTTGATGTCACAAGGACCATCGCCGTGGGATCGATATCTGATGAATTAAAACATATCTACGAGTCTGTTTTAACGACACAAGAACGAGTGATTTCATTAATTAAACCGGGAATAAAATTAAGTGAATTAGCTAGAGTTGCTAATGAAACAATCGCCGATGCAGGATATGGTAAATATTTTAATCATGGGATTGGGCATGGAATTGGCCTATCAATTCATGAATTACCTAATATTAAATTGGATGATTCAAACAGTGTTTTGCAAGCAGGCGACGTCATTACAATTGAACCAGGGATTTATGTACCAAACCTTAGTGGGGTTCGAATTGAGGATGATATTTTAGTGACTGAGAATGGCTATCAAATGTTAACGAATTCTTCTAAAAAATTAATGATAATATAGACTTTAACTTGCTTTTATATGTCCATTATTGCTATTATTAGAACTATGAGATACACGAGATAGTAGGAGGAATATTATATTATGATGTCCGTTAATGAATTTAAAAATGGTGTTACAATCGAAGTTGATGGTGATTTATGGCGTGTTGTTGAATTTCAACATGTTAAACCGGGTAAAGGTTCTGCTTTTGTTCGATCAAAACTAAAGAATCTCCGTACAGGTGCTGCTCAAGAAAAAACATTCCGTGCTGGTGAAAAAGTTCAAAAAGCACAAATTGATAATAAAAAAATGCAATATCTTTATGCTGATGGTAACAACTATGTATTTATGGATATGGATACATATGAACAATTAGAATTACCAGAAGAACGCGTGCATGAACAATTAAATTATTTGAAAGAAAACTTAATTGTTAATGTTATTATGTTTGGCACTGAAACACTTGGTGTTGACGTTCCTAATACAGTTGAATTAAAAGTAGCATCAACTGAAGCGGGTATTAAAGGTAATACACAATCTGGTGGAACTAAACCTGCTGTTCTTGAAACAGGATTAGTTGTACAAGTGCCATTCTTCGTTAATGAAGATGAAATGTTAATTATTAATACACAAGATGGCACATATATTTCCAGAGCACAATAAATCGACGGAGGTTAAACTTATGGCTGAAGAAACAAATATTGTTTTAAAAAGTACTGAACCTTCTTTGGGTGACATTAAGATTGCACCTGAAGTTATTGAAATTATTGTTGGAATTGCTGCTAACCAAATTGATGGTGTTTACTCAATGCGTGGGACAATTGCTAAAAATTTAACTGAATTATTTGGCCGTAAAAAGTCACTGGGTAAGGGTGTTAAACTTGATTTAACAGATGACCAGTTGAATATTGATGTTTTTGTTTACCTTGATTACGGTGTATCTGTTCCTAAGGTTGCATTAGTGATGCAAGAAAAGATTAAACAACAATTACTATTTATGACAGGTTTAGAAATTATTGAAGTAAATGTTCATGTTGAAGGGGTTATTCCTGAAAAGGAAGCCGATAAGATAGATACTGACGATTTATTTTCAGAAAAAGATGGTGAAAATTAGTGAGTGTAATAGTAACTAGACATACGATTCGCGAAAAAGCATTTCAAGCATTATTTGCGTTAAATTCTAACCCAGATGGTGATAGAGAGGCTATTTATCGTGAATTGTTAGAAGTTCCTGATGAAGAGTCGGCTGTAATTCCACCTTATTTAGAAGCATTAGTTTCAGGTGTTAGTGATAAACAAGCTGAGATAGATTCTGTTATTGAAGAAAATCTAACATCACGCTGGAAACTATCACGCTTAAACAATACGGATTTAATTATTTTGAGATTAGCTATTTACGAAATGAAATACGTAGATGATGTTCCTGCTAAGGTAGCATTGAATGAAGCTTTAGAAATTGCTAAAGAATTTAGTGATGATGAATCAAGAAAATTTGTTAATGGTGTGTTAGATCCAGTTGTTGAAAAAATGCCTGTTGATATTGAAAAAACAAATGAATAATAATGATTGAGAAGTGTTGCATTTTTTGCGACACTTTTTTTTTAGAAATGAATACCTTAAATATGATAAAATGTAAGAAGTAAAAATGGAATAGAGGTGCTAAATTATGGCTAAATTAATTGATGGTAAAAAATTGGCACAAATAACGACGGATAATTTAAAATCTGAGATAGAAGCTTTAAAGAAAAAGAATGTCTTTCCTACATTAGCTGTTATTGTAGTTGGAGAAAATCCAGCAAGTAAAATATATGTTAAGAATAAGCATCGAATTGCTGAATCTATTGGGATAAAATCGATTGTTAAAAGATTACCTGATACGATATCAGAAAAAGAGTTGCTAAATCTCATTAATGACTATAATGATAATTCAGATATTAATGGCATATTAGTACAGTTACCTTTACCGAACCAAATTGATGAAAAAAAGATAACCGAAGCTATTAAACCAGAAAAAGATGTTGATGGATTTCATCCGATAAATATTGGACGATTAGCCATGAATGATCCACTAGCAATTCCATGTACACCACTGGGAATTATGAGAATGTTTAACGCATACAATATTGATTTAGACGGTAAAAATGCAGTTGTTGTTGGCCGCAGTAATATTGTGGGTAAACCAATGGCGGCGTTACTTTTAAACGCTAATGCAACAGTAACGATAACGCATAGTCATACGGAAAATTTATCAGAGATAACTAAACAGGCTGATATTTTAGTCGTTGCAATTGGTCAAGCAAACTTTATTAAAAAAACCGATGTGAAACAAGGTGCTGTAGTCATCGATGTCGGGATGAACCGCTTAGATAGTGGTAAGTTAGCGGGAGATGTCGATAAGGAAGTTGCAGAGGTTGCAGGATATCTGACACCAGTACCAAAAGGGGTTGGACCTATGACGATTGCAATGTTGATGGAACAAACAATTGAATTAACAAAACGGAGTGTTGGCATTGAATAAAGATAATTATTTATCAGTTACATCATTAACAACATATTTGAAGAAAAAATTTGATGCTGATCCTTATCTTGGGACCGTTTATTTAACTGGCGAAATTTCAAATTTAAGACCTCGACCTAATGCGCATCAATATTTTAGTTTAAAAGATGATCATGCTAAAATTAGCGCAATTATGTTCCGTTCAGCTTTTGATAAAATAAAATTTAAACCAGAAGATGGCATGAAAGTTTTAGTTATGGGCCGTATATCTTTATATGAAGCGACAGGTAACTATCAAATATATATTGAGCGAATGGAACCTGATGGTGTTGGTGCGTTATATCAAGCCTATGAGCAGTTAAAAAATAAGCTACAAGCTGAAGGATTATTTTCAGCACCAAAACAGGCATTGGTTAAATATCCTAAACGAATTGCTGTGATTACAAGTCCTTCAGGGGCTGTCATTAAAGATATTATGACAACCGTTAAAAGACGTTACCCGATTGCTCAATTAGTTTTATTTCCTGCGATTGTACAAGGTGACAAAGCAGCTAATGATTTAGTTAAGCGGTTAAAACAAATTAACGAATTAGGCCATTTTGACACGATTATTATTGGTCGAGGCGGTGGCTCAATTGAAGATTTATGGCCATTTAATGAAGAATCTGTTGCAAGGGAAATATTTGCTAGCCAGATTCCAATTATTTCTTCAGTTGGACATGAGACAGACACAACCATTGCTGATTTAGTGGCCGATGTTCGGGCAGCAACGCCAACAGCAGCAGCAGAATTAGCTGTCCCTGTTTACGCCGATGAATTAATTAAGATTAATCAATTAAAATTGAGACTATTACAAGTAACACAAAATATTTTAAGTTTAAGAAGACAACAATTAGATAAGATTCAACAATCATATGTTTTTCAACAACCTAATCGGTTATATGAGGGTTACCTTCAAAACTTAGACAATTTAGCACAACGCTTAATGCAAGTAACAAAACAAATTATCACAATTAAGAAACAACAATTTGAACAAGCTAATGGTCAGTTGCGCTATCAAAATCCGCAACAATTGGTTAGTCAACTGCAAGATCAAGTAAAACAACAAAACAAACAGTTACATCAATTAATGACCTACTTACTTGAAACAAAGAAACAACAGGTTGGCGAAAAAATAAATGCGCTTGATTTATTAAGTCCATTGAAGATTATGGGACGAGGATACAGTTACGTATCTATGGAAGATAAAATTATTAAAAGTATTAATTCAGTGAATATAGATGATAACGTCGTGTTACACCTTACAGATGGTAAAGCATATGCAAAAATTGAAAAAGTTGAAAAAGGAGAATAAAAAATGGCTGAAAAAAAAGCGACATTTGAAGATAACTTAGTAGAACTTGAAAAAATTGTAACAGAACTAGAACAAGGTGATGTTCCTTTAGAAAAAGCATTAACCCAATTTCAAAACGGTGTTAAGTTGAGCTCAAAATTGCAAAAAACATTGGAAAATGCTGAAAAAACATTAACCAGTGTCATGAATGATTCTGGTGAAGAAGTGCCATTCGAACAAGGCTTAGAAAATGAGTAACTTAACTAAATTTTCTGATATCGTATTACCAGAATTTAATCAAATTATGTTGAATCAATTACAGGCTTTAGACACTGAAAAAAAGTTAAAAGAATCGATGACTTATTCAGTTGAAGCGGGTGGTAAACGTATTAGACCACTAATCATTTTTGTTATTTGTCAAATGCTTAATCGTAAACTTGATAAGTCAGTTTATTCTATTGCTGGTGCATTAGAATTAATTCATACCTATTCATTAATTCATGATGATTTGCCTGCGATGGATGATGATAATTTAAGACGTGGTAAACCAACAAACCATATTATTTTTGGTGAAAGCATGGCAATTTTAGCTGGTGATGCACTAAATACATTAGCCTTTGAATGGATCAGTAACGCAGAGTTGCCTGATTCACAAAAGGTATTACTAATGGGTCAACTAGCTAGGTTAGCTGGCCCAGAGGGAATGGTTGGCGGTCAAGTTGCCGATATTGAAGGTGAACAAAAAGAGTTATCATTAGCGCAGTTGAAACAGGTGCATAAGCGTAAAACGGGTGATTTAATTGAATTTTCAGTTTACGCAGGTAGCATACTTGGAAAAGCGACTGACCAACAGCACGTAGCGTTTATGGCATATGGACGTCATTTTGGGTTAGCTTTTCAAATCTATGATGATATTATGGATGTCGTTGGGACATCTGAAGAGATGGGCAAGGCTGTTCATAAAGACAATCAAGAAAATAAAAATACGTATCCTGGACTAATGGGAATTGATCAAGCTTATAGGATGCTCGAAGAAGTAACCAATCAAGCTAAAGATGCTATTCAAACGCTTAAGCAAACAGGGTTGGAGACAGAGTATTTGGAAGAATTGTTACATTACTTTAAATTAAAAAATTAGGAGTCACTATGAAAAAAGAGCGCATTGATGTTTTATTAGTTAAACAAGGGTTATTTGAAACTCGTGAACAGGCCAAACGTGCAGTTATGGCTGGTGAAATTCTGGGTGAGAATGAAGAACGATTGGATAAACCAGGTGTTAAAATTTCTGAAGAAACTGTGCTTCATTTTAAAGGTAAAAAATTACCTTATGTGAGCCGCGGTGGACTTAAATTAGAAAAAGCCCTTAAAGTATTTGATGCAACCGTTCAGGATAAAACGGTCTTAGACATTGGATCATCAACCGGTGGCTTTACCGATGTTGCTTTACAAAATGGCGCAAAATTAAGTTATGCGTTAGATGTTGGTACCAATCAATTAGTTTGGAAATTACGACAAGATCCAAGAGTTGTTGTGATGGAAAATACTAACTTCAGATATAGTAAAAAAGAAGATTTTGAATTTGGACAACCCAATTTTGCAACAATAGATGTATCGTTTATTTCATTACATCTTATTTTACCTGCATTAAAGAAAATTATTACTGAAAATGGGGATGTTGTGGCATTAATAAAACCCCAATTTGAAGCAGGAAAAGAAAATGTTGGAAAACATGGTATTGTACGAGATGAAAAGATTCATCGTCAAGTGCTCGAAGACATTGTTCAATTTTCTATTTCCACTGGATTTAATGTTGCGGATTTAAGCTACTCACCAATTAAGGGTGGCGAAGGTAATATTGAATTTTTAATTCATTTAAAGTCTGCGATAAATGAAATTGGCGAGATTTCGGATAAGGTTAGTATCGATGGCGTATTAACTGCTGCATACGATAACCTGAATGCCGTTAAATAAGGATTTAAAGTGAAGTTCTTTAATAATAATTGAAATTACGTTATACTAACTCTATGGGTGGTAGAGGTTATCGGGTGAGGGGGACTTTAATGAAAAAGCAAGAACGGCAACGTTATGTTCGTGAATTATTGAAGAACAATAATATTGATAAGCAGGAAGATTTTGTGAGTTTGCTTAAAAAACAAGGGATTACAGTCACACAAGCAACTATTTCTAGAGATATTAAAGAAATGCAATTAATTAAAGTGCCATCTGCTGATGGAACTTACAGTTATAATTTACCTGTTCAAAAAAAATTGAATACAGAAAAAAAATTAACTAAAACGTTAAAAGATGCTTTTATATCAACTGATGTTCAAAATGAAATGTGTCTCGTTAAGGTGACGCCAGGAAGTGGTCCAGCAATCGTATCTTTAATTGAACAAATGAATTATTCATTTGTTTTTGGTACTTTAGGCGGAGATGGATCAGCTCTAATTATCTGTCACTCGAACAAAGATGCGTTAAAGTTAAGTAAAATTTTAAATGAGATTGTAACTGAATAGATAGAAATAAAATCTGTGACATTTGTTTCAGATTTTTTCTATTAAAGGGGTGAAAAAAATGTTACAAGAATTGACAATAAAAGATTTTGCCATTATTGATTCTTTGAATATCGATTTCATGGCTAATATGACAGTTTTAACAGGTGAAACTGGTGCGGGTAAATCCATTATCATTGATGCTTTGGGCCTCTTATCAGGTGGTAGAGGGTCCCAAGAATTTATTAGAAAAGATGCAAAAAAAATGGTGCTACAAGGACTCTTTATGCCAACTGAAAACTCAAATACGTTAACGAAGTTGGACCAATTAGGTATTGGCCATGATGATAACTCTGTGATTTTACAACGTGAAATACATAGATCTGGTAAAAATATTTGTCGCATAAACGGTATGTTGGTTAACACGAGTACACTAAAATCAATTGGTGAAACGTTAGTTGATATTCATGGCCAAAATGAACATCAAGAATTAATGCAACAGGATAAGCATTTGGGCATGTTAGATGAATATATTAAAAATGATATTCAAACACTGAAGCATAGTTATCAAGAAGCATTTGAATACTATCAAAACCTAAATAAGTTACAAATAAAAAGACAAACAAATCAAAACGAATGGGCACAACGATTAGATATGTTACATTTTCAAAAAGATGAAATTGAAAGTGCAGATTTAATTGAAAATGAAGAAGACATATTAAGCGCTGAAAAAGAACGTCTAGAAAATTTTCAAACTATTAATCAGTCACTGGATGCAAGTTACCAAGCGTTATCGGGTGATGATGAAAATACAGTTGACCATGTTGGTGTTGCAATGTCTAACATGCTAAAAATTGATAATTTAGATAGTGAATATAAAGACTTAGCAGAACGGTTGTCGTCAGCCTATTATATGCTGCAGGATGCATCTAGTGACCTATTGCGTCAGTTAGACTCCCTGGAATGGGATGAGCAACGATTAAATGAGATTGAAAATAGGCTTGAATTAATTGTACAATTAAAACACAAATATGGTGATTCTGTTGAAAAAATATTAGCTTATTTGAGTCTTATATCTGAAGAATTAATTGAAATGGAAGCAACTGAAGGTAATGCAGATGATTTAGATAATCAAGTTAATTTAGCTAGAAAAGAAGCCCATAAATTGGCTGATAAATTAACTAATGTTCGAAAAAAAGCAGCCATCATTCTACAAAAAGAAGTGCATAAACAGTTAAGTGAGTTGTATATGGACAAAGCCGTTTTTGAAGTTAAATTTGATTCACTCAATCAGTTAAATAGTACCGGACAAGATAAAGTTGAATTTTATATTCAAACAAATGTTGGGGAAACAATGGGGCCATTAGCTAAGATTGCTTCTGGTGGTGAACTTTCTCGAATGATGTTAGCGTTAAAGACAATTTTTTCTAGGACGCAAGGTGTCACAAGTATTATATTTGATGAAGTTGATACAGGAGTTAGTGGACGTGTTGCCCAGGCAATTGCTGAAAAAATTAATCAAATTGCCCAACAATCACAAGTTCTATGTATCACACATTTGCCACAGGTTGCTGCAATTAGCGAGCACCATTACTTTATAGCTAAAGAAGTGATTTGTGAACGTACAGAAACATCTATTAAATTGTTATCTAAGGAAGATCGTATTCAAGAAATTGCTCGAATGCTTGCCGGTTCTGAGATTACACCTTTAACTGTTAAACATGCTGAAGAATTACTAAATACGGCACAAAAAAAATAATTAAAACCAAGGTACTACTATGAATAGATGATTGGTT
Source organism: Dellaglioa sp. CoH-56-MRSF-11 (assembly GCF_056782135.1). Next base: position 131,166 of record NZ_JBXAYE010000002.1, read on the forward strand.
AGTTATAAAAAAGGAGAGTACTAATATGCTTAAGTTTGATAAAATATCAAAAATTTATAAAGGTAATAAAGCTGTAGATAATTTTAATTTGGAAGTTCAAGATGGTGAATTCATTTGTTTCATCGGAACATCTGGTTCAGGTAAAACAACTACTATGAGAATGATTAACCGTATGTTGACACAAACAGAAGGTACAATCACTATTGATGGTAAAGATATAGCCAAAATGGATCCCGTTAAATTACGTCGTAAAATCGGATATGTTATTCAAAATATTGGTTTAATGCCACATATGACTATTCGTGAAAATATTACATTAGTACCAAAATTATTAAAATGGCCTGAAGAAAAAAGAGATGAACGCGCTAAAGAAATGATTAAATTAGTTGAACTACCAGAATCATATTTAGACCGTTACCCATCTGAACTTTCTGGTGGGCAACAACAAAGAATCGGAGTTGTCAGAGCTTTAGCTGCTGATCAAGATATTATCTTGATGGATGAACCTTTTGGTGCGCTTGATCCTATTACTAGAGAAGCTTTACAAGATTTAGTTAAAGATTTACAAGAACGTTTAGGTAAGACATTCGTTTTTGTTACTCATGATATGGATGAAGCTTTAAAATTAGCAACACGAATTGTTGTTATGTCTGAAGGAAAGATTGTTCAAGCAGATACACCCGATAATATTTTGAAAAATCCAGCAAATAAATTTGTTGAAAACTTGATTGGTCAAGATAGACTTATCCAAGCTCGTCCAAGTATTACAACTGTTGGTCAAGTTATGTTAGCTAACCCAGTTTCAATTACACCAGGTAAGTCATTAGTAACAGCTATTCGTTTAATGCATGATCGTCGAGTTGATACGTTGTTAGTTACTGATGATGCTGGTATTTTAAAGGGTTATATTGATATTGAAAGCTTAGATTATAGTTTCAATACATCAAGTAGTGTCAGCGATATTATGAACAAAGATATTTTCTATGTTAAAGAAGATTCATTAGTTCGTGATACTGTTGAACGTATTTTAAAACGTGGATTTAAAAATGTACCTGTTATTAATAAAGATGGTATATTAGTCGGAATTGTAACCCGCGCTACCCTAGTTGATATTGTTTATGATGCACTTTGGGGTGATGAAAATAGTGCTTCTCATGAAGAAGTAACTAAAATAATGACGTCAGACTCAGGTACAGATACCGATGAAACTAGCCCAAGTTCAACGAAGGAGGGTTAATAATGACTTCATTTTTACAAGAATATGGGGCAATGATTGTCTCAAAATTATGGGAACATATTGAAATTTCAGGAATGGCATTATTTTTTGGAGTAGCAATAGCTGTTCCTTTAGGAATTTTACTAACAAGATTACCTAAGACAGCCAATATTGTAATTGCAATTGCTAGTATGTTGCAAACAATTCCTGCTTTAGCTTTACTAGCCATGATGATTCCTTTATTTGGGATTGGTAAGTTACCAGCTGTTGTAGCATTATTTATCTATTCGTTGTTACCAATATTAAGAAATACGTATATTGGTATTAAAGAAGTGGATCCAGTGTTAAAAGACGCTGCTAAAGGGATGGGTATGACTAATTTGCAGTCGATTCTGCAAGTTGAATTAGTTATGGCATCTCAGGTTATTATGTCTGGAATTCGTTTAGCTGCAACTTATGTAATTGCTTGGGCAACATTAGCTTCATATATTGGTGCTGGTGGCTTAGGGGATATGATTTTTAATGGATTAAATTTGTATCAACCAAAATTAATTTTAGGCGGTACAATTCCAGTTATCTTATTAGCCTTACTAGTTGATTTTATACTTGGACAGGTTGAAAAAAAGGTAGCACCAAAAACAACAAGAAATTAAGGAGGCTTTAACATGAAAATTACGATGAAAAAAATACTTGTTAGCTTAAGCCTTCTGTTTGCCGGTGTGAGTCTATCAAGTTGTGGGTTTCCTGGTTTAACAGGTGGCTCTGAATCGACAATTAAAATTGTCGCACAATCAACGACGGAATCTCAAATTATTGGATCAATGCTACAACAATTGATTGAACATGAATCAGATAATCAAGTAGAACTGATAAATAATTTAGGTTCTGGTACATTAAGTTTTAATGCACTCAAAAACGGTGATGCAGATATATCATCTGCTAGATATACAGGAACTGACTTAAGTGCGGTATTAAATAAACCAGTAGAAAAAGATACCGTTAAAGCTAATAAAATAGTTAAAGATGGATTCGAAAATAGATTCCAAATGAAATGGTTTGATAGTTTAGGTTTTGCTGATACTTATGCATTTATGGTTACAAAAGAGACAGCTAAAAAGTACAATTTAAACACAGTATCTGATTTAAGAAAAATTGAATCTAAATTAACAGTCGGTGTTGATGCCAACTGGATTAGCCGTGTAGGTGATGGTTACGATGGTTTCCAAAAAGAATATAATATTAAATTTGGTAACATTTATCCTATGCAGATTGGATTAGTCTATAGCGCTTTGGCAAAGGGTAAAATGGATGTTGTTCTTGGATATTCAACTGATGGCCGAATTAAGAGTTATGATCTGAAAATTTTGAAGGATGATCGTCACTTCTTCCCACCATATTCAGCAAGCCTTGTTGCAAATGATTCTATCTTGAAGGAACATCCTGAATTAACACCGCTTATTGATCGACTTAAAAACAAAATTAATTTATCAACAATGCAATCATTAAATTACAAAGTTGATAATGATTTTTACGAACCAGCAGTAGTTGCAAAACAATTCTTAGAAGAACATCATTACTTCGAAAAGGCGGGTGATTAATATGAATACTTTTGATCAATTGATGTCTTATTTTAGTAATAATGGGTTATATGTTTTACAAGAATTTACAAGACATTTTTTAATTTCAATATATGGTGTGATAATTGCTGCAATTATTGGGATTCCAATCGGAATTTTTATCTCAAAACATCATAGATTGAGCGATGTAGCAATAGGTGCTGCTAATGTTATTCAAACTGTACCATCATTAGCAATGTTATCTATTATTATGTTGGGACTAGGTTTAGGTGTTAATACAGTTATTGTAACTGTTGCACTTTACTCACTATTACCTATTTTAAAAAATACGTATTCAGGGATGATTAATGTTGATCCTGGCGTTCTTGATTCTGGTAAAGGGATGGGAATGACGAGACTTCAAATCCTTTATATGATTGAGTTACCGTTATCATTATCAGTTATCATGGCCGGAATTAGAAATGCATTAGTTGTTGCAATTGGTATTACAGCAATTGGTTCATTTATTGGTGCAGGTGGACTTGGAGATATTATTATCCGAGGAACAAATGCAACTGATGGAGCAGCTATTATTTTAGCTGGTGCATTGCCAACAGCTCTAATGGCCGTTATTGCTGATGCAATTTTGGCACTTATTCAAAGAAAATTTGATCCAACAACAATTAAACGTAAATAAAAAAATGGTCATTTTCTAGTTGTTATAGAAAGTGACCATTTTTATATTGAATCGATTAAAGCGATATAACGGAGTTGATTATCAGTAAGAAGGTAAGTGATATTCGTATATTGCGTTTTAAATATTAATTGATTAGAACCAGAACGTCGGTGTAAGGTACCACGAAGTTCTTGGAATTCTTTTTGAAATCCAGTTGGATTTAATTGTAAAATAATTGTTTTTTTCATTTTTAAAACTTTTTCTGTAAAGAGTGCTAATTGAAATTGAGGCATTTGTGGTCTTAAAATAAAGTCATCTAAATCAAAAATTTTATGATATGAATATTGTAGTGTTGAGCCAATAGTTTGAATTGTTGTTTGTTGTTTATTTTGCATAATAAAGTTCCTCCCCGAACGTTTGTTTGTATTTTCATTATACGAACAAACGTTCGGTAAAGCAAGTGTTAATTTATAATATATTTAAAAGATGACAACAGCGCATAAAAAGCTTGAATAATAGCCGTAAAAAGTGCATACTATTTATTAATACTTATCTTAGAGGAGTTTACAAATTTAATGGCTAATCGTGGAATGTTGATCGTACTATCTGGTCCATCAGGGGTCGGTAAAGGAACCGTAAGAAAAGCAATTTTTGACCAAGCTGACAATAAGTTTCTTTATTCAATTTCAATGACCACTCGTAAAATGCGAGAAGGCGAAGTTGATGGTGTTGACTATCATTTTGTATCAAAAGAAGAATTTGAGAATGAAATTTCAACGGGCGGTATGTTAGAATACGCCAAGTATGTTGACAATTACTATGGAACACCGTTAAAATATGTAAATAAGATGCTTGACGCTGGTCAAGATGTCTTTCTTGAAATTGAAGTACAAGGTGCTATGCAAGTTCGAGAAAAAATTTCTGATGGTTTATTTATTTTCTTAACGCCACCTGATTTGATGGAATTAAGACAAAGAATTACAGGACGTGGAACGGATGATTCTGCAACTATTGATAAACGAATGACAAAAGCCATTGGTGAGATTGATATGATGCAGAATTACGATTACGCGGTTGTTAATGATGAAATAAATGATGCTGTTGAAAAAATTCAAACGATTATTAAAGCTGAACGTTGGCGTGTAAAACGATTTTTACCTGACTATAGAAAACAATTAGGAGATGTATTTAAATGATTTTATATCCTTCAGTAGATGACTTATTGAAACAAGTAGATTCAAGATACTCATTAATTATGTTAGCAAGTAAACGTGCCCATGAATTAGATGCTGGCGCTCTACCAATGCTTTCTAATTACAAATCAAAAAAGAATGTTGGACGTGCTTTGGAAGAAGTTGTTACTGGTGATTTAATTATTGATCCAGTTGAAAAAGAAGATATTCGTTAATCTGATTAAATGAAAAGGAGTTAAGACAAGCTAATTGTCCTAACTCCTATTTTATTTCTTAGAAAATTGATACAATAGAGAATAGAATAAATTCGGTATGGGGGCGACATGAAATGACACTTGAAAATAAAAAAATCGGTCTTGTTGTAACAGGTGGTATTGCAGCGTATAAAAGTTTGGGATTAGTCCGAGCACTAATTAAACAAGGTGCTAGCGTTCGAGTTGCGATGACCAAAGCTGCAACTGAATTTGTAACACCCTTGAGTTTTGAAACGTTGAGTAAAAATAGGGTGTTAACTGATTTATTTTCAGGAAAAGAGTCTGAGCATGTTGCACATATTGAATTTGCAGACTGGGCAGAATTAATGGTTATTGCACCAGCGACAGCAAACATTATCGCAAAAATGGCCAATGGTATCGCAGATGATTTTGTTTCAACCACTTTATTAGCAACTGAGGCACAAAAAATTGTTGTGCCCGCAATGAATGAACATATGCTAATGAATTCTGCTACACAACGTAATCTTAAATTTTTAGGACGAAATAACATTCAGATTATTGAACCAGAAATAGGCTTTTTAGCAGAAGGTTATTCAGGTAAGGGACGTTTTCCCGAATTAAATGTGATAATGTCAGTTATTCAAACTTCCTTTGAGGATAGTGACAAACCATTAGAAGGTAAAAATGTCTTAGTGACAGCTGGTGGTACACGAGAACGAATCGATCCAGTTCGTTTTATCGCTAATGATTCTTCTGGTAAAATGGGTTTCGCAATTGCGATTGAAGCGCAAAAGTTAGGTGCTAATGTCACCTTAATTAGCGGAATAAGCCAGTTGCCAGACCCAATTGGCGTGACAACAATTAGAGTTACAACTGCGTTAGAGTTATCTGAAGCTATCAATAAGCGATTTGATGACCAAAATATTTTGATAATGGCAGCAGCTGTTTCAGATTATCGTGTACAAAATGTTGCAGATCAGAAAATAAAAAAAGCTGAATCTACTTTAACGTTAATATTAGAAAAAAATCCAGATATTTTAAAACATTTGGGCCAAATTAAGCAAAATCAGTATTTAGTCGGATTTGCTGCGGAAACCCAAAACGGACTAGAAAATGCACAAGAAAAATTAGAAAAGAAAAATTTAGATTTATTGGTTTTAAATGATGTCTCAAATTCTGCCATTGGATTTAATAGCAATGATAATGAGGTAACACTGCTTAGACCAAACAGAAAAAATGATTTCATAAAGCAAACAAGTAAAAAGCAAATTGCTAAGGAATTATTAGCTACTATTATAAGCGATGTAGTAAAATAAGCAGTTAATTAAATGAAAGGAGGTTTCAGTATGTCACAATATGCAAAAATTATCGTTGATGTTCCTACGATGCAAACGGACCAGCCATATACGTATTCAATCCCAGCAGTATTAACAAATCAGATTGAGATTGGCATGCGGGTTATTGTACCATTTGGGAATGGTAAACGATTGGTTCAAGGATTTGTAATTGATCTTTTTGATAAGAATGAGTTCGATGGTCATGTAAAAGATATTCAATCAGTCGTTGATTTAAGACCTGTTGTGAATACTGAATTATTAGACTTATCTGAGTGGATAGCTAATGAAACCTTTTCCTTCCGTATAACTGCCTTACAAATGGTTTTACCGAGTGTCATGCGTGCAACCTATAAAAAGCGAGTTCGTTTAATTGACGAAATTGATGAAGATTTACAAGATAAATTATTTCAAGGTCAAGATTCTATTGAATTTGATCCAGAACATATGGATGCTCAAATAATTAAAGAATTATTACAACTTACCAAGGCTGAAAAGGCTGAGATGATTTATGAAGTTGGCAATAAAGCTAAAGTTAAAATGCAAATATCAATCCAACCAAAACTTGGATTCGAAGCATATGAAAATATTCGAAGTGGTTTACGTAAAAATGCTAAACAACAGCACTTATTGATTGACTATCTACAATCACTCACTGAAGATAGCTTGATTCCTCAGAAACAAGTTGTTGAGGAAATAGGCGTGACACCTGCAACAATTACAGCTGGAGCAAAAAATGGTTGGCTTGAAAAAGTTGAGACTGAGGTATATCGGGACCCATATAAAGACACAATTATTGAGCCAACCAATATGCAAGAATTAACCTCAGATCAAGAGGTTGCGGTGCTAGCTGTCGATGAGGCTATTAAAAGTGGAACTAATACAACATTTTTACTTCAAGGTGTGACGGGGAGTGGGAAAACAGAAGTTTATTTGCAGACAATCGCAAAAGCGCTAGAACTTAGAAAAACAGCTTTGATGCTTGTACCAGAAATAGCTTTGACACCCCAAATGGTTAAGCGAGTTAAATCACGATTTGGTAATCTAGTTGCGGTCCTGCATAGCGGTTTGTCTGACGGTGAGCGTTATGATGAATGGCGCCGGATTGAGCGTAAAGAAGCGCAAGTAGTTGTCGGTGCACGTTCAGCCGTTTTTGCACCATTAGATAATATTGGCGTTATTATTGTTGATGAAGAGCATGAATCGAGCTATAAACAAGATGAAACACCAAGGTATCATGCAAGGGATGTTGTTCTTTGGAGAAGTAAAAGACATCAGTGTCCTGTCATATTGGGTAGTGCAACACCATCCCTCGAATCTCGTGCTAGAGCTCAAAAAGGCGTGTATGAGTGGTTACAATTACCTCAACGTATAAATGGTCATCCCATGCCAGAAGTTACGCTAATTGATATGAGAGAAGAAATGAAAAAGACTGGTGAGAGTAATTTTTCTGAGCCACTTAGACATGAAATTACTAAGCGCCTTGAGAAAAATGAACAGACTGTTTTAATGTTAAATCGTCGTGGGTTTTCATCTTTCGTAATGTGCCGAGATTGTGGATTCGTGCTACCTTGTCCTAACTGTGATACTTCTTTAACATTGCATATGGATACTCATACAATGAAATGTCATTATTGTGGACATGAAGAAGGTATTCCTAAAACTTGTCCTAACTGTCATAGTCGAAAAATTAGATATTATGGTACAGGTACGCAAAAAGTTGAAGAAGAACTTAAAACGTTATATCCAGAGGCTAAAATTTTACGAATGGACGTTGATACGACACGTAAAAAAGGCGCACACGAAAAAATCCTAGCTAAATTTGGCGCAAAAGAAGCTGATATTTTATTGGGTACACAAATGATTGCGAAAGGGTTAGACTTTCCTGATGTGACGTTAGTTGGCGTTCTTAATGCAGATACAGCACTTAGTTTGCCTGATTTTAGATCAAGTGAAAGAACGTTCCAATTATTAACCCAAGTGAGCGGTCGAGCTGGTCGAGCTGAAAAAGAAGGACATGTTATTATCCAAACTTTTAATCCAGATCACTACGCGATTCAATATGCGAAGCATCATGACTATGAATCATTTTATAAAAAAGAAATGTCAGTTCGACATATGGAAAATTATCCACCATATTATTATACAATTCAGCTCACTGCTAGTTATACGGATGAGGCTGGAGCAGCGAAAAAAATGTTAGAAGCAGTTCAATTTTTAAAACCAGTGTTATCAAAGAATGCGATTATTCTTGGACCAACACCAAAATCAATTATGCGTGTTAATAATCGTTTTTATTATCAAGTGGTTATTAAGTATAAATCAGAAGGTCAATTAAAAGAACGACTAAGAGAGTTAATGACTAAATCTCAAGCCGAAGTTCGAAAAGGTTTAAAATTAACGATTGATTCTGAACCAGTAAACTTTATTTAAATTAAGGAGATATTATGACGTCAATTGTATTTATGGGAACACCAGAATTTTCAGCTCCAATTTTAGAAAGTTTAATTGAAAACGGCTATGACGTGAAAGCTGTTATGACACAACCAGATCGAATGGTTGGGCGAAAACGTATTTTAACGCAATCACCAGTAAAACAAGTTGCAGTAAAACATGGTATTGAGGTATTACAACCAGAAAAATTAAGTGGCAGCGATGAAATGGCCAAAGTAATTGCAATGGCACCCGATTTTTTGGTAACTGCAGCATTTGGACAATTTTTACCAACAAAATTATTAGAATCTGCTAAAATTGGTGCAATAAACGTCCATGGTTCACTATTACCTAAATATCGTGGTGGCGCACCAATTCAATATGCTATTATGAATGGTGAACAAGAAACAGGTATTACCATTATTTATATGGTTAAAAAAATGGATGCTGGAAATATTATTAGCCGTCGTGCAATTAAAATTGAAAATAATGATGATACTGGTTCAATGTTTGAAAAATTAAGTTTATTAGGTAAGGAACTATTACTTGAAACATTACCAAAACTAATTGATGGTACAAGTGAATCAACACCACAAAATGAAGATAAAGTAACCTTTTCACCTACCATTAAACCAGAAGAAGAAGCCCTTGATTTTTCAAAAACGGCTAATGAAATAGACTGGAAAATTCGTAGCTTAAGACCGGTACCTGGTGCATATACGATTTTAAAGGGTAAGAGAACTAAAATATGGGATATAACTGTACTAGATAAAAAAACTATTTTATCTGCTGGAAAAGTAGTTGAAGTAGCTAAAAAATCACTTGAAATTGCTTGTGGTGATGGGACCGTATTAGCTATTAATTCGCTTCAACCAGATGGTAAATCAAAACAAACCATTGTCGACTACCTAAACGGTAGTGGGCAAGGAATAAAAGAAGGACAACAGGTGATTGATGTATGACAACTGATTTAAAAACGACACCCCGATTCTTAGCAGTTGATCTTTTAACAAGAGTTGCTAAACAAGGGACGTATTCAAATATTGCGTTGAACCAAGTGATTAAGAATAATCATATGGAAGTTCGGGATGCTCATTTATTAACACAACTAGTTTACGGTGTTATCCAAAGACGTCTCACTTTAGAATATTGGTTGGCACCATTTGTTAAAAATCCTAGCAAAATGGATAATTGGGTTCAAGAATTACTATTGAGTGCCATTTATCAGATGCATTATCTTGATAAAATTCCAACTCGCGCAATTTTTAATGAATCAATTGAAATTGCAAAACGAAAAGGCCATGCAGGTACGCGTAAATTTGTTACTGGTGTTTTACATGCAATTGAGCGTGAAGGTATCCGTCCTGTTTCTGAAATTAAAGATGATATTGAACGTTTGAGTATTGAAAGTAGTACACCAGTTTGGTTGGTAAACGAATTAATTAAACAAGTAGGCTTAGAAAAAGCGACACATTTGTTGGCTTCAATCAATGAAGCACCTGATCAATCTGTTAGAGTAAATACAGCTAAAGCAACTGTCGAAGAAGTCATTGAAAAAATGGAAAATGAAGGCTTTGAGGTGAAACGTAGTCAAGTTTCACCAGTTGGGTTATTAGTGACTAATGGATTTGCTCCTGATAGTGGCGTTTATCACGATGGGTTAATTACGATTCAAGATGAAAGTGCAATGTTAGTTGCTGACGCAATGAATATTCAACCAGGTGATAAAGTTTTAGATGCATGTGCCGCACCAGGTGGAAAAACAACCCATATTGCATCATTCCTAGATGAAACTTTATTTGGTGAAGTTGTAGGGTTAGATATTCATGCACACAAAGTTAAATTAATCGGTGATAATGCTAAACGTTTAGGTTTATCTAGTGTTGTTGAGGAGATGGTATTAGATGCACGTTTAATTTCAGAAGAATTTGATAATGAATATTTTGATTCAATTCTTGTTGATGCACCTTGTTCTGGAATTGGATTATTACGTCGTAAACCAGAAATTAAATATGAAAAAACATTAGCTGATTCAAATAATTTACAAAAAATTCAATTAGCTATTTTAGACAAAGTGGCACCAACTTTGAAAAAAGGTGGTCGCTTAACTTATAGTACATGTACTATTTTAGATATTGAAAATAAGGATGTTGTTAACCAGTTTGTTGAAACTCATCCTGAATTTAAAGTGATTGAAACGCCAACTGCTTTGGCATTAAAAGAAAATAGAGACGATAAAGAATTAACTATTTATCCGGATGATTATCATTCAGATGGATTTTTCATTACATGTTTAGAAAAACAACTTTAGACTCGAGGTGTAAGAATGAAAGTTGCCTATCAAACAGATGTAGGTAGTGTCAGAGAAAATAATGAAGATTACGTCGGTGTCTTTCACAATAAAAGTGGTATTTCTTTTGTGATGGTTGCAGATGGTATCGGTGGTCATTTGGGCGGAGATGTTGCTTCAGAAATGGCCGTTTCACACATGGGATTTCGATTTGAAGGAACTAATTTTAGCCAGCCCAGTGATGCAATTAAATGGATAACCAAAGAAGTAGAGATGGAAAATAAACAAATTATTGAAAAGTCTAATCAATATGAAGATCTTTCAGGTATGGGCACAACAATGGTATGTGCCATATTCTTTGAAGAAAAATATATTGTTGCCAATATTGGTGATAGCCGAGGATACTTATTACGTGACAAAGAACTTTATCAATTAACTGAAGATCATTCAGTAGTGAATGAATTAATTAAGCGTGGCGAACTAACCGTAGAAGATGCTAAAAATTATCCGCAAAAGAATATGATTACAAGAAGTTTAGGTATCTCGTCAGATGCTGATGCTGATATTGCGGTTAATGATTCTGAGTCGGGTGATTTATTATTATTATGCACAGATGGCTTAACTAATATGGTCTCTGATGATGAAATCAAGACGGTCTTAAAAAATACTACAACTGTTGAAGAAAAAGGCTCGGAATTAATTAGATTGGCCAATAAGGCAGGCGGATTAGATAACATTACCGCACTCCTGGTTAGCAATGATCGGGGGATAGTGTAATGAAACCTGATACAATTTTTAATGAACGTTATAAAATAATAAATTCATTAGGCGAAGGTGGCATGGCAAATGTCTATCTTGCGACTGATTTAATTTTGGATCGACCAGTAGCTGTTAAAGTATTGCGAGTCGATTTAAGGGATGATCAAGATACTGTTAGACGTTTTAAACGTGAGGCATTGGCAACAACTGAATTGGTTCATCCAAATATTGTGAATGTTTATGATGTCGGTGAAGTAGACGGACTGCAATTTATGGTCATGGAATATGTGCCGGGACATGATTTAAAAACATATATAGCAAAAAGGTTCCCAATTCCATATCAAGTTGTGATTGATATTATGACTCAAATTTTATCAGCTGTAGAAGTAGCACATGATCACAGTATTATTCATCGTGATTTAAAACCACAAAATATTTTAATAGATGCAGATGGTAATGCTAAAATTACAGATTTTGGTATTGCTGTGGCATTGGCTGATCATTCGTTAACACAAACTAATACTTTATTGGGTTCTGTTCATTATCTTTCGCCAGAACAGGCTAGAGGTAGCATGGCAACAAAACAATCTGATATCTATTCGCTTGGTATTATTTTGTATGAAATGTTAACTGGGCGAGTTCCTTTTGAAGGTGAAACAGCTGTTTCAATTGCCCTAAAACATTTTCAAAGTGATGTGCCATCTGTTCGGGAATTTGATCCTAATATTCCGCAGTCTCTTGAAAATGTTGTTTTACAAGCAACAAGTAAAGTACCGCGAGATAGGTTCCAATCTGCTGGAGAAATGTCAATTGCTTTGCGAGAATCTTTGGCTAAAAAAAATGTGGCAAAGTGGCAGCCTGAAGAGGTTATCAGTGGTGAAACTAAAGTATTGCCGGTATTTGATAAGCAGACTGTAGAAACACTTAGTCCGAATCAGGAACCAGATGTAAAAAAAGATACGAAAAAGAAAATGAGTCGTCGTAAAAAATGGACTATCGGCGCAATCATTTTTGCTTTTGTCGCTCTTATTCTGGGTGGTGCGATTCTTGCAATGAGTTCACCAAAAGAAGTTAAGGTCCCTGATTTAAGCGGAATGACAGTTAGTGAAGCAAAATCAAATTTAGCAGACAAAAATTTGAAACTTGGTAAAATTACTCGAACAAATAGTGAAACCGTTGATAGTGGTAATATCATTAATTCAACACCTAAGAAGAATGAAATAATTCGAGAAAAAAATCAGGTTGATGTAATGGTATCAAAGGGAAAAGCTAAGATAACAATCGAGAATTACGTTGGTAGTAATTATGAGGATGTTAAAACAACGTTAGAAAATGATGGCTTTAAAGTTGAAAAAGAAACGGAAGAGTCAGAATCTGTGACTGAAAATGAAATTATGGCGCAAGATGTCACAGCGGGTGATAAGGTAGTTCCGAGTGATACAGTGATTACATTGACAGTTAGTTCAGGTCCTAAAGTGTATACACTTAGAGATTTAACAGGATATACAAGAAAAAGTGTTCAGGATTATACAAGCGAATTAGGTGGTAATCTGACAATTAGCGAGGCCTACTCAGATTCAGTTGACAAAGGTCAAGTTATTAAACAATCACCAGCAGAAGGAAGCTCTTTTTCTAAAGGTGATCGATTATCAGTTGTTATTTCTAAAGGAAAAAAAGTCACAACTGATGAATTTACCAGGACTATATCTGTTCCATTCAAATCAATTGTGTCAGAAAGTTCAAGTTCAGTTGATGAAGAAAAAGATACGGATGAGGACAAAGACTCGTCGTCAGATGATAGTTCCAGCTCTAGTTCAAGTTCTTCAGAATCAAAAGCAGATGAAAATGCTATTGAAATTTATATTGAAGACAAAACACATAACATTGATGATATTTATGAACGGAAAACAATTACAAAAGATACTGATTTTAAATTATCATTTGTTTTAGATTCTGGAAAAGCAGGAAAATATAAAATTTTGCGTGATGGTGAAGTAATTGCGGAAAATGATAATGTAACTAAAAATTAAATAAAAGATGTGGTAAAATTAGATTAGAGGGTAAACTTCTAATCTATTTTTTAATTAATCATATAAAACGGTTACATGAGTCCAGTTAAAGGAGGTTAATTTATTGGTAACAGGTCAGATTAGACAATCATTAAGTGGCTTTTACGACGTTGATGTCGAAGGCGAAACTTATCGAACAAGGGCTCGAGGTAATTTTAGAAATTCTAACCAGGCACCACTAGTTGGCGATTGGGTTGACTTCAAAGCTGAAAATAAAAAAGAAGGCTATATTCTTAATATTCATGATCGAGAAAACAGCTTAATTCGACCACCAGTAGCTAATATTGATGAAGCAATTGTTGTAACGTCATGTGTTGAACCAGCATTTTCAAGCAATCTATTAGATAGACAATTAATTATGCTAGAATCGCATCATGTTAAGCCAGTCTTATACTTTTCAAAGGGCGATTTAATTCCTGAAGAGAAAGTAGTTGAAATAAGCAGTATTATTGAAGCTTATAGTCAAATCTATCCAACATTTTTTCCATTTGGTAAAAATGAAGATGTTGTGGTTAAAGAATTACAAGATACCTTTCCGGGTAAAATTGCAGTCGTAATGGGTCAGACTGGTGCAGGAAAATCAACATTACTAAATAAAATTATGCCAGAGTTGGAGTTGCAGACGGCTGAGATATCAAAAGCCTTACATCGTGGTAAACATACTACTCGTAAGGTAACATTAATGCCTATTGCAGGTGGGCTAATTGCTGATACACCTGGATTTTCTTCTTTTGATTTATTTGATATGTCAAAAGAAGAGTTACCAAAGTTATTTCCAGAATTAAATGAACTATCTGTTGGCTGTAAATTTAGAGGTTGTTTGCATATTAAGGAGCCTAAATGTGCAGTTAAAGCAGCACTTGAACAAGGTAATTTATTACAGAGTCGGTACAAAAATTATTTACAATTTAATCAATTAATTGTTGATCAAAAACCAAACTATAAGAAATGAGATGACCAAAATGAAATTATCACCTTCTATTTTAAGCGCTAATTTTGCAAACTTGGAAAAGGATATTAAAGTTGTTGATCAAGCTGGTGCAGAATATTTACATATTGATATTATGGATGGCCATTTTGTGCCTAATTTAACTTTTGGTGCAAACGTCGTTGAAGCAATTAGACCATTAACAAAAATGGTTTTGGATTGTCATTTGATGGTAGAAAATCCAGAATCTTATATTGAAGAATTTGCTGCGGCAGGTGCTGATATTATTGGGGTTCATGTTGAATCAACTCCCCATATTTTTGGTGTTATTCAACATATTAAAAAATTAGGTGTGAAAGCTGAAGTGGTTATTAACCCAGGAACATCCCTAGAGACAATTAAACAAATTTTGCCACTTGTTGATCAAGTATTAGTGATGACTGTTAACCCTGGATTTGGGGGACAATCATTTATTCCAGAAATGAAACGTAAAATTGACCAATTAGACCGTATCAAACAAGTTCAAAATTATGATTTTGATATTGAAGTTGATGGTGGTGTTAATGATCAAACGATTAAGGAATGTCTTGATAGTGGTGCAACAGTCGCAGTAGCTGGTTCATACATCTACAATAGTGATAATCCAACTGAACAAATTAATAAGTTAAGAGAAGCAACCAAATGAAACTCAATATCTTAGTCGGTGGACCTAAGGAACAGTGGCCTAAGGAATTAGTGGATGGTAACGTTCGTGGACCGTGGATTGGTGTTGACAGAGGTGCATTGCGATTAATAAAACTAGGTATTACACCTGAGCTATCGATTGGTGATTTCGATTCAATGACTGAAAGTGAATTTAATTTAGTATCTAATCATAGTAAAAAAATTAAAATAGCTAATCCTGAAAAAGATGATACAGATACTGAATTTGCTTTGAGAGAAGCCATATCTGAATTTGAGTTTGATTCAGTGACGATTTATGGCGCTACAGGTGGTCGAATTGATCATTTATTGGCTAATTTGTTTTTTATTTTTAGAGAGCCATTTAATACAATGTTTGAAAAAATTTGTTTAGTTGATAAACAAAATTCAATTCGATTCTTTAAATCTGGTAAGTATCAGTTAATAAAAGAAGATGATAAAAAATATCTTGCATTTATTCCACTGTCACCAGTTAAAAAATTGAGTTTAATAGATGAGAAGTATACATTGAATCAAATTAATTTTGTGAACCCGATTTCATTAGCAAGTAATGAATTTATGGGGGATACAGGTGAGTTTAGTTTTGAATCTGGTATTATTATTGTGATTCAAAGTCGTGATGACGAAAAATAGAGCAAAAAAAAAGACTTAGCATAAATGCTGAGTCTTTTTAAATTGAATTAAACACGGGTAACTTTACCTGACTTTAAAGCGCGAGCAGATACATAAACTCTTTTAGGTTTACCATCAACTAAGATGCGAACTTTTTGTAAATTAGGTTTCCAGCTACGGTTTGTTTGGTTCAATGCATGAGAACGTTTCTTACCGAAAGTAGTCTTACGTCCTGTAATAAAATCTTTTGCCATATTCATATCCTCCTCTGCAATTCACTTAAAAAGCAAAGCTATGCTTACTTACCTAAACAAAAATATCATATTTAGCCATATAATGCAATACTTTTCTTTCAAGTAAATTTGCTTGACAGCTTGAAATTCCCGAAGGTAGGGGAATAGAATTTTCTTAGATGCTATTTTTCTTTTATTCTACCATATCCTATGATAAAATACTCTTATTGATTGTGTGAAAATATAAGGAGGCTATTCTTATGGCTGTTAAGATCAAAACGCAATTCGGTACGATTGATATTGATAATGAAGTTATTGCGACAGTTGTCGGCGGTGCCGCAACTGAAATTTTTGGGATTGTCGGAATGGCAAGTAAAAACCAAATTCGTGACAATGTGAATGAAATTTTAAGAAGAGATAATTATTCTAGAGGTGTTGTTGTTCGCCAGGAAGATAATGGTGTTGCTATTGATGTCTACATTATTGTTGGCTATGGCACAAAAATATCTGAAGTTTGTCGTAATGTTCAAGAAAAAGTGAAGTATAATTTAGAAACAATGCTAGGTGTATCTGCTAATTCAGTTAACGTGTTAGTACAAGGCGTTCGCGTACTAGGCGATTAGTAACTAGCTATTTTAGTAGTGACCAAGGAGGAAAAAGAAGTGACTGTTACGAAAATTACGGACCAAGAATTTAGAAAAATGGTCCAAATTAGCTCACAACGATTGGCTAAAAATGCCGAATTTATTAATTCATTGAATGTATTTCCAGTGCCAGATGGTGATACAGGTACAAATATGAACCTTTCGTTCGCAAGTGGGGCAAAGTATGTTCAAGATTCACCTTCTGAACATGTTGGTGAACTATCTTCGATTTTAGCTAAAGGTTTACTGATGGGTGCTCGAGGCAACTCAGGCGTTATTTTATCACAAATTTTTAGAGGCTTTTATAAACGGATCCAAGCTAAAGAGGTTTTAACTGCTACTGATTTGTCAGATGCTTTGACAGGTGGCGTAGAAGTCGCGTATAAAGCCGTTATGAAACCAACTGAAGGAACTATTTTAACAGTTGCAAGAGAAGCCGCTAAGGCTGCAAATAAAGCTGCCTCTGAGAGCGATGATGTTATCGTCGTTATGGAAGCAACTTATGTAGCTGCTAAAAAAGCATTAGCAACAACACCGGATTTATTACCTGTTTTAAAAGAGGTTGGTGTTGTTGATTCAGGTGGTCAAGGATTAACATTTGTTTATGAAGGTTTCTTTGATGCCTTAACTGGTAAGGAAACAATTAGTGAAGAATACAAACCAAATGAAAAAGAAATGGATGAAATGGTTAATGCCAGTCACCATCAGAGTGTTCAAAGTAAATTAAGTACTGAAGATATTAAATTTGGTTATTGTACAGAAATCATGCTTAAATTGGGTGCTGGTCGTTTAGTTGATCGTAAATTTGATTATGATGAATTTAGAAATCATTTAAGTGAAATTGGTGATTCTCTTCTTGTTGTGGCCGATGATGAAGTTGTTAAAGTTCACGTACATACAGAAAATCCTGGTGAAGTGATGACTTATGGTCAACATTATGGTTCATTAATCAAAGTTAAGGTTGATAATATGCGTCAACAACATGAGACAATTTTGGAAAATGATGAAGAAGAGACTGAAGAAACAAGTGAAACTGCAGTACCTAGCGAAATTGCAGTTATTTCAATTTCATCTGGTTCTGGTGTTGCGACACTTTTCAAAAGTTTAGGCGTTTCTTATATTTTAAGTGGTGGTCAAACAATGAATCCAAGTACGGAAGATATTGTTAAGGCAATTGAAGCAACTAAAGCTAAAAATGTGATTATTTTACCTAATAATAAAAATATTTTCTTAGCTGCTGAACAAGCTGTTGAAGTTTCAACAGTTCCAACAGTTGTTGTACCAAGTCGTACAATCGCTCAAGGAATGACAGCAATGCTTGGTTTTAATATTGATAGTACATTAGAAGAAAACAAAGATGCTATGATTGAAAACTTGGATACAGTAACTTCTGGTCAAGTAACAATTGCAGTTAGAGATACAACAATTGAAGGTATTGAGATTAAAAAAGATAATTATATGGGTATTATTGATGGTAGCATCAAAGTAACCGATAATGATCGTAAAAAAGTTGCAATTGAAATGACTAAAGAAATGTTGGATGAAGACAGCGAAATTATCACAATTATTGTGGGTGAAGACGGTTCTGAGGACGAAGCTAAAGAAATCGAAGAAGCCATTTATGAAATTGATGAAGATTTAGAAGTCGAAATTCACGAAGGAGACCAACCGGTCTATCCATACCTAATTTCAGTTGAATAAATAGTAAAAAGTAAAGGTGGGATGAGACTATGTTCTCTCCTGCTTTTTATATTCCGTAGAAAGTGAGGTATCATAATGTCATCATTGAATGATTCAGTTAGTGTTTTAACTGGTGTTGGGCCTAAAAAATTGACTGCACTTAATCAATTAGGAATTAATACAATCATAGATTTATTAACATTTTATCCGTATCGTTATGACGATTTAAAAGCAAAAAAATTATCTGAAATTACTGATCAAGAAAAAGTAACTCTAAAAGGAATTGTCTCTTCTGAACCAGTTTTAATTCGGTTTGGTCAGAAAAGAAATCTGTTAAACGTTAGATTACTAATTGATAGTGATAATATAACCGTTAGTTTTTTTAATCAGCCTTTTTTGCAAAAACAATTTGAGATTGGTAAAGAAGTAGCTGTGTATGGTAAATGGGATGATAAAAGAAAAAGTTTATCTGGGATGAAGTTATTGACGAAGCAAAATGATGATAGGTTATCAGCGATATATCGTTCTTCCAAAGATATTCATCAATCGGCAATTCGACAGTTAATTACACAAGCATTTGAGCAATATGCGAATCAAATTGATTCAATATTACCAAATGACCTGATTAAAAAGTATCGTTTAATTGATTGTAAGACGATGTTACATGATATTCACTTTCCACAGGATGAAAAAGATTTTCATGATGCCAAACGGACGGCTATTTTTGAAGAGTTCTTTTTATTTCAATTGAAATTACAGTATATTAAAAGAAATGATACTAAAAATGATGGTATTAAAATTAACTATCAAAATAATGAATTGAAAAAATTCATTCAGACGTTACCATTTGAATTAACGGCAGCTCAAAAAAGAGTCGTTAATGAAATTTGTTCAGACATGAAACAACCAATCCATATGAATCGATTACTTCAAGGTGATGTTGGATCAGGTAAAACAATTGTTGCAGCAATTGTGATGTACGCGGCTATTACGGCGGGCTATCAAGCCGTTTTAATGGCGCCAACAGAAATATTAGCTGAACAACATGCCAATAACATGGCTACCTTATTCGCAGATTTCCCAGTTAATGTTGCACTTTTAACTGGGTCAATGAAAGTTAAAGCTAGACGTGAACTATTAGCACATCTTGAATCAGGTGAGGTTAATTTAATTATTGGAACACATGCGATTATTCAACCTGATGTGTCATTCAGTCGCGTTGGATTAGTTATTACTGATGAGCAACACCGATTTGGTGTGAATCAACGTCGCATTTTAAGAGAGAAGGGGGCTGAACCGGACGTTTTAGCAATGACGGCCACGCCAATCCCTAGGACGCTAGCAATCACTGCTTATGGCGAAATGGATGTTTCTACGATTAATGAACTACCTGCAGGACGCCAACCTATTTCGACATCTTGGTTAAAGAGTTCTCAAGTAGGTAAAGGAATCGATCTCATTAAAGAACAGTTGATTCAAGGCTCACAAGCTTATATTATTACACCACTAATTGATGAATCTGAAACACTAGATTTAAAAAATGCATTAGCTTTATACGAAAATATGAAAGAAATATTTGAGCCAAAATATAAAGTTGGATTACTGCATGGCAAAATGAAGAATGATGAAAAGGATCAGATTATGGCCGATTTTAAGGCCAATAAATATCAAATATTGGTTTCAACAACGGTTATCGAAGTCGGCGTTGATGTACCTAATGCTACTGTGATGATGATTCATAATGCTGAACGGTTTGGGTTAGCGCAATTACATCAATTACGAGGTCGGGTTGGCCGTGGTAAGAAAGCATCTTATTGTATTTTAATTGCTGATCCTAAAAATGATTTTGGAAGACAGCGCATGCAAATTATGACAGAGACAACAGACGGTTTCGTCATTTCGCAAAAAGATTTAGAGTTGCGAGGTGCTGGCGATGTATTAGGCCGTAAGCAATCTGGAATACCTGATTTTAAAATCGGTGATCCCATAGGTGATATCAATGCATTACAAGTGGCCCAACAAGAAGCGCACGAAATAGTTTTTAGAGATGACTTTGAAAGTAATCCTGAATTTAAACCACTAAACGATTATTTAAAAAACCATCAAAATACAGATTTAAAATTCGATTAAATAAGTTAGGAGAATATAATTATGAAGTTAGCAGTTGATGCAATGGGCGGCGATTTTGCACCGCAATCAATCGTCGAGGGCGTTGAACGTGCTAGAGACGAAGATAGCACCATTCAATTTACGTTGTACGGAGATGAAAAAAGAATTCGTGAATTCTTAAAAGATGATAAAAATATCACAATTGTTCACACGGATGAGGAAATTGATGGGAATGATGAACCAGTTAAGGCAATTCGTTCAAAGAAAAAAGCATCAATGGTCTTAGCAGCTCAATCTGTTAAAGATGGTGAGAATGATGCCGTATTTTCATGCGGTAATACAGGGGCACTACTTGCTGCTGGTTTGTTTATAATTGGCCGTATTAAGGGTATTCCACGACCTGGTTTATTAGCAACATTGCCAGTTATTTCTAGTGATAATACTGTAAATTTATTAGATGCTGGAGCCAATGCGGATAGTAAACCTGAACACTTGCATCAATATGCTGTCTTAGGTAACTATTACGCTAAAAATGTTCGCCATATTAGTAATCCTAAAATTGGTTTATTAAATAATGGGACAGAACCACATAAAGGCAACAAAGTGACGCAAGAAGCGTACCAATTATTACAAAACGATACCGAATTAAATTTTGTGGGTAATATTGAATCTAATGATTTGCTTTCTGGTAAAGCTGATATTGTTGTTTCTGACGGATTTACAGGTAATGCTGTTTTAAAATCCGTTGAAGGGACAGCTTTAGGAATGTTTTCATTACTCAGAAGTGCCATTATGAGTGGTGGCTTGCGTGCTAAAATTGGTGCACTTTTACTGAAACCAAGTTTAAAACAATTGAAGAATAAAATGGATTCACCTAAGTATGGCGGTGCGGTTTTACTAGGTATTAAAGCACCAGTTGTAAAATCACATGGATCAAGTAAGGCTGAAGTTGTTTATTACACAATTAACCAAATCAATGATATGGTTAATACAGATGTAGTACCTAATATTGTTAACTATTTTGAAAAGGAAACTAGTGAAAATAAAATTAACTAGACATTTCTCTGAAAAATGGTTAAAATTACGTCATGATTCAAAAGGAGGCTATTGGAATGACAGAAGAAGAAATTTTTGGAAAAATTGTTAAAATTATAGACGAACATTTTGATTTGCCAGTAGAAAAAATTACGAATGACTTAGATTTTAAAAAGGATTTAGATGCAGATTCAATTGATGTTGTTGAGTTCGTTTTAGAACTTGAAGATACATTTGGTGCAGAAATTTCTGATGAAGATGCAGAAAGTTTAACAACTGTCGGAGACGTTGTCACTTTTATTAAAGCTAACCAAAAATAATAATTCAACACGTATATTAAATCGTTCATTAAAAGCGTTAGACAATGATATTTGTCAGCGCTTTTTTTGTATGGAGTACCTTTTAGTGATTAAAACAGGTATAATTGTAAGAGCAATAATGATAATAACGGAGGATAATAATGATTAAAGGTTTAAATGAAATGTTAGCAGAAGATTTTAATATTAAATTTGTGAATACGGATTTATTAGATGAAGCATTCACACAGGCATCATATGTAAATGAACATCCCAAAGAAAATTTAAAATTTTATGAACGAATTGAATTTTTAGGAGACGCTGTTTTACAATTAACAGTTTCAGAATATTTATATCAGCGGTATACAATGCTGCCACAAGGGAAATTAACGCGTCTAAGAGCTGCAATGGTATGTGAAGAGAGTTTCAGCGCATTTGCTAAAGAATGCCGATTTGATGAATTTATTCGTTTAGGTAAAGGTGAAGAAAAATCAAATGCACGTCAAAGACCTGCGTTATTATGTGATATTTTTGAATCTTTTGTAGGAGCGCTTTATCAAGATCAAGGTAAATTAGCTGTTGAAACATTTATCAGGAAAGTTATTTTTCCAAAATTAGACTTAGGCTGGTTTGACCATGTTATGGATTATAAAACGTCGCTACAAGAGTTTTTACAAAAAGATGGTGATGTTGTCATTACCTATGATGTTGTTGATGACCTTGGTCCAGAGCATGACAGACAATATGTTATGTCTGTCAGTGCTGATGGCAAAATCATTGGACAAGGGGCAGGACATTCTAAAAAAGTTGCAGAACAACAAGCAGCAAGTAATGCATTAGGATTACTCAGAAAGTAAAAATGTTCAGGGGGTTAGTGACGGATGAAATTAGAGTCTTTAGTCATTAATGGTTTTAAATCATTTGCAGACAAAACAACAATTGAATTTAAAGACGGGATGACTGGTATTGTCGGTCCTAACGGTAGCGGTAAAAGTAATATTATTGAAGCAATTCGCTGGGTACTTGGTGAACAATCAGCCAAAAATTTACGTGGAAATAAAATGCCTGACGTTATATTTGCTGGTTCAGGGAACAGATCAGCAGTTAATCGTGCTGAAGTTAGTATTATTTTTGATAATTCTGATTTTTATATTCAAGATAATCCTGAAAAAATAACCGTTACAAGACGATTATTTAGAGATGGTGTCAGCGAGTTTTTAATTAATCAAAAGCAGTGTCGTCTTAAAGATATAACCAATCTATTCATGGATACTGGTCTTGGAAAAGAGTCATTTTCAATCATTTCTCAGGGTAGAGTTGCTGAAATTTTTAATAGTAAGCCCGAAGACAGACGTTCGATTATTGAAGAAGTTGCTGGTGTTTTAAAATATAAACAAGAAAAAAATATTGCCACTCGCCAATTAGAAGAAACAAAAGGTCATCTTAACCGGGTTTCTGATATTATTTTTGAACTTAAAGGACAAGTTGAACCTTTACGTGAGCAAAGTAGTTTGGCAAAGGATTATTTATCTCAAAAAAAGCAATTTGATGAGTTAGAACTTAGTCGGTTGGTTAAAGAAATTAAAAGGCAATCGCAACTAAAAAGGGATGTCACACATTCGTTAGATAAGTTACTTGAAATGGATAGTGATTATAAGACTAAGGTCACTGTAAAAGAACATGAAATTGCAGGTTATCGCTCAGAACTAGAGAATATTGAAAAAATGATTGATCATACACAAAACAAACTATTAGATTTAACAATTAATAAAGAACGGTTGATGGGTCAAAGTAATATATCAACTCAAAAAAAAGATTTTGAAAAGCAAAAAATAACAGAATTAAAAAAAGAACAAGAATCGGTGAATGAACAAATTATTTTGAAACAAGAGTCATTAGCTAATTTAGATAAGCGGTCATTAGCTTTACAGAAAAAT
The DNA here is from genome assembly GCF_056782135.1 of Dellaglioa sp. CoH-56-MRSF-11. The sequence goes on from NZ_JBXAYE010000002.1 coordinate 155,083, forward strand.
ATTACTGATGAGAACATGTTTATTGAAGCGATTGATAAAACGTTAGAAACAGCGGATATTTCTGGACAAGATCGTTCAAAAGAATTAAGGCGCGTTGTTAATGATACTATTCAACAACGTACACGATTACAAAGTGAGAATGAGTTTTTACAAAAAACATTAAATTTTGATTCACAGGCTAAGGTTAATGATGACTTATTAGCTACTGAACAAGAGTATTTAACACAAGCAAAAAACGATTTTAAAACTAAAAAAACTGAATTTAATTTGATTGATAATAAATTAATTAATGAAGAAAAAGAATTAGCTAAATTAAAGATTGCCTTGAAAAAAAATAACGATTCTTACGAGGCACAGCAACGTAGATGGTTTGAAGCATCAAACGTTTTAGTACAGGCGAAAAATAAAAAGGATAATCTACTTTTGACGCAAAATAGTTATAACGGCTATTATCAAGGCGTTAAAGCAATTTTAAAAGAAAAAAATAAGTTTCCTGGTTTATATGGTTCAGTGGCAGAATTAATTACGGTCCCAAAGGAAATTAATCAAGCAATAGAGACAGCATTGGGTGCGCAATTACAACAGGTAGTTGTGCAAGAAGAGTCTGTTGCAAAGAATGCAATTAAATTTTTAACGGATAATAAATTTGGTCGGGCAACATTTTTGCCTATTTCAGCTATTAAGGGACGTTCTATCGGTGATGCACAACGTTTCGTCTTAAAGTATGAAGGAGTCATCGGTATTGCGTCAGAGTTAATTAAAGTTGAACCTCAATTTATTGAAATTAGTCAGTATTTGCTAGGGACAACAATTATCGTTGAAGATATGGATACGGCAATTAAAGTTAGTCGTGATTTGAATCATCGAGTTAAAGTTGTCACACGGACTGGAGAAGTAATAAATGCAGGTGGTGCAATAACTGGTGGTAAACAGCAACATACCAGTGGATTGTTAAATCAGAAGCAAACTATTCTACAATTAGATGAAAGTATCCAAAAAATGCAACAAGAATTAGAGGCTCGTGAAGTTCGTGGCAATGAAGCTAGAGTGACTGTTGAAAAGCAAAAAGAAATGATCGAGTCGCTTGAATTGATTGTTGTTGATTTAAAAAGTCAATATCAAACAACACAATCTAAATTAACAACTAGTCGGTTAATTTTAGAACAGCAAGAACTTAAAACGACTGAAAAATATGATGAATTTGAAAAAAATCAAACTGATAAAATTAATAACCAAATAAAATTTAAAGACAATGAACAAAAAATTATTGAATTAGCACGACAAATACAAGTAGCAAATAATGATATTTCTGATATTGACTTACAATTAAAAAATAGTAATCAATTTGAACAGCAGCAACAAGTTAAGAAACAAAACCATCGTGAAAGTTTATTAGTATTCCAAGAACAATTAAAACAGCAACACGCTAATGTTATGCTGCTGAATAACGATATTCAGGAATTAGTTGATAAAGCTACATTGATAAATCAACAACATCAAGACTTACTCAGAAATACCGAAAATAGTCAGGTGAAAGAAAAAGATATCCAAAAAGAATTACAAGAATTTCAAAGGCAAGCAGAAGAAGCCGATTTAAAGTTAGCTGATTTTAAAAAGAACAGAACTAATATTAATCAAACTTTAACTGAAGAAAATAGCCATTTATCTCGTTTATCTGAGTTGCAGAGAAATATTATTGCAGATAAAATCAAAGCTGAAAATCAACAACAACAACTTAATGAGTCGCTTGATGAGTTTCTAGCTAAGCTAGCTAGTGATTTTCAACAGACTTTTGAAGAGGCTGAAAAATTAGAAAGTCAGCAACCTCTTGAACAAATTTTGGCGCAACAAAAATTATTGAGAAAAGGGCTAAAAGAAATTGGTGAGGTTAATGTGGCCTCGATTGATGAATTTGAAAGAGTTAATGAACGTTACTCATTCTTATTAGACCAACAAAATGATTTATTAGAAGCCGATGAACAATTAAAGAAAACTATGATGGATATGGATACTGAAGTTGAAAAAAGATTTAAAGCTAGTTTTATTGATATCTCTAAGAAATTTGAGGAGATATTCCCTGTTATGTTTGGTGGTGGTAAAGCTAGATTAGAATTAACTGATCCAGAAAATCTTTTAACAACTGGAATTGATATTCTAGCGCAGCCGCCTGGTAAAAAAGTTCAAAGTTTGAGTTTACTTTCTGGCGGAGAACAAGCTTTGACCGCAATTACGCTACTATTTGCTATTTTAAGAGTAAAACCAGTTCCTTTTTGTATCTTGGATGAAGCAGAAGCTGCGCTTGACGATGCAAATGTAGCTCGATTTGCTAGTTATCTAAAATCATTTCATCAAGAAACGCAATTTATTGTGATAACGCATCGAAATGGAACAATGGTTGAAGCTAATATTTTGTATGGTGTTACAATGCAAGAGTCTGGTATCTCTAAAATGGTTTCGGTATCATTAGACAAAACGGTTTGATATACTAATAAAAGATTAGGAGGCGCTACAGATGGGAATATTTAGTAGAATTAAGCAAGCTTTTACAGGTGAAGAACCAGAATCATCTGAACAAGAAAAATATGATAAAGGCCTTGAAAAATCAAGAAAAACCTTTGGACAACGCTTAAACTCACTGTTTGCTAATTTTAGAACAGTCGATGAAGATTTTTTTGAAGAGTTAGAAGAAACTTTAATTGAAGCTGATGTTGGATTTGAAACGGCTATGAAAATTAGCCGTGAGTTACAAGAAGAAGTTAAATTAAGAAATGTAAGCAATCCAGATGCTGTTTCTGCAGCAATTATTGAAAAATTGGTAGATTTGTATGAATCAGAGGGTAAAGACGAAGATAATTCTATTGCGCAAGCTGAATCAGGTCCAACTGTTATTTTATTTGTTGGTGTTAATGGCGTTGGTAAAACAACAACTATTGGGAAACTAGCACACCGTTATCATGAAGAAGGCAAAAAAGTACTCTTAGCTGCTGGAGATACATTTAGAGCGGGTGCAATAGAACAACTTGCTGAATGGAGCCGTCGTGTTGATGTCGATATCGTTCGTGGACCAGAAAAAAGTGATCCAGCCTCTGTTATTTTTGACGCGGTAAAACGTGCCAAAGAAGAAGATTACGATATTTTACTAGTTGATACAGCTGGTCGTTTGCAGAATAAAGTTAACTTGATGAATGAATTAGATAAAATTAAACGAATCATTTCTCGAGAAATTCCAGATGCACCTCATGAAGTTTTACTTGTTTTGGATGCAACAATGGGTCAAAATGCTTTAATCCAAGCTAAACAATTTAAAGAAACAACTGATGTGAGTGGTATTGTATTAACTAAGCTAGATGGAACTGCTCGTGGTGGTATCGTGTTAGCCATTCGTAATGAAATGCATTTACCAGTAAAACTTGCTGGATTAGGTGAGCAAATGGATGACTTACGTGATTTTAATGCAGAAGATTTCATTTATGGTTTGTTTAAAGGACTTATTCAAGAACAACCTGAATCAACAGAAGAATAATCTTAGAAGTCAGATTAAACTAATCGGACTTCTTTTTGCTATTGACGTTTAGGGCTAAAATCGGTACCCTTCTAAGTAGGACTGAATGAAACAAAAACGAAGGAGTTTTTTTAGTGGCGATTGATAAAACAAATCGAGTAAATGCATTGTTTGAATTTTATGAGTCATTATTAACTAAAAAACAGGCTGAATATATGGCCATGTACTATGGTGATGATTTTTCACTTGGTGAGATTGCGGACAATTTTGATGTTAGTCGGCAAGCCGTTTATGATAATATCAAACGAACAGAAAAAATTTTAGAAGATTATGAAGATAAGTTGAATTTGTATCATAATTTTATTCAACGTAATGAAAAATTAGACCAAATTAAGCAATACACAGATAGTACTTATAAAGAGGATCAAAAATTAACCGATCTAATTAATCAATTAGAAGAATTAGACGAAGAGTAAGGGTAGGTAGTTAAAAATGGCATTTGAAGGATTAACAGAAAGATTACAAAATGCGATGACGAAACTCCGTCGCAAAGGTAAAATATCTGAAACTGATTTAAAAGAGGTTATGCGTGAAATTCGCTTAGCCTTACTTGAAGCCGATGTTAACTTTACAGTGGTTAAAGAGTTCGTTAAGGTTGTTCGTGAACGTGCAATTGGTGCGGAAGTACTTGAGAGTTTAACGTCATCACAACAAATCGTCAAAATTGTAAATGAAGAATTAACTAAAGTCATGGGTGAAACAGCTGTTCCATTGAACAAGTCATCTAAAATACCAACAATTATTATGATGGTTGGTTTACAAGGGGCTGGTAAAACAACCACAGCTGGTAAACTTGCTTTAACATTAAAAAAAGAAGAAAATGCGAGACCTTTAATGATAGCAGCCGATATTTATCGTCCAGCTGCTATCGACCAATTACAAGTTTTAGGTCGAGATTTGGAAATACCTGTTTTTGAATTGGGTACAAAAGTAAACCCTGTTGAAATTGTTCGACAAGGTTTAGCACAAGCTGCAGAAAATAAAAATGATTACATTATTATTGATACAGCTGGTCGTTTACAAATTGATGAAACGCTAATGGACGAATTAGCTCAAATTAAGGCCTTAGCGAACCCAAATGAAATTCTTTTGACTGTTGATTCAATGACTGGACAAAGTGCGGTAGATGTTGCTAAAGGCTTTAATGAACAATTAGATGTTACTGGTGTCGTCTTAACTAAATTAGATGGTGACACTCGTGGTGGTGCTGCGTTATCAATTCGTTCAGTGACGGGTAAACCAATTAAATTTATCGGACAAGGTGAAAAATTAACTGATTTGGACGTATTCTATCCAGATCGTATGGCATCAAGAATTTTAGGCATGGGTGATATGCTCACGCTGATTGAAAAAGCACAACAAGATTTTGATGAAAATGAATCAGCTAAAATGGCTGAAAAATTTCAAGAAAATACATTTGATTTTAATGATTTTTTAAGTCAAATGGATCAATTACAAAAAATGGGTCCTATGGAAGATATTATGAAGATGATTCCAGGGATGGCTAATAATCCAGCTATGAAGAATGTTAAAATGGATCCCAAGGATATTGACCATATGCGTGCGACAGTATACTCAATGACACCTAAAGAACGCGAAAATCCAGACATCTTGAACCCCAGTCGTCGACGACGTATTGCTGCTGGTGCAGGTCGTCCAATTGTTGAAGTTAACCGAATGATTAAGCAATTTGGCGAAATGAAGAAAATGATGAAGAAAATGAATAGCGGTAATTTTGAAGGTATGGAAGGGATGCTTGGCAAGGGCGTAACAGGTCGCTTAGCTAAGATGTCTATGAATTCTATGGTTCGTAAGAACAAGAAAAACAAGAAAAAACGTATGAAGAAAAATAAAAACTCTAGAAAATAATCATTAAATAACCAATACTGGTATGGCTTAAGGGACATTTTGATAATTTATTTTAACTGTCAAGAAAAAAACCTTTACAAGCTGATAAATAACTGGTATATTAATTATTGTTGAAGTAGATATCAGGAGGTGTATATTAATGTCAGTAAAAATTCGTTTAAAACGTATGGGTTCTAAAAAGAGACCGTTCTACCGTGTCGTTGTAGCTGATTCACGTTCACCACGTGATGGCCGTTTCATCGAAAACGTTGGTACTTACAACCCATTAACAGAACCACAAACAGTAACACTTGAAGAAGAAAGTATTTTAAACTGGTTGAACAATGGTGCACAACCATCAGATACTGTACGTAACATTCTTTCAAATGCAGGCATCATGAAGAAATTCCATGAAGCTAAATTCTCTAAAAAATAAGGACGATTAAATGACTGAAGCAGAAGTGACAAGTTTAATTTTAACAATTGTCAAACCGCTTGTTGAAAATCCTGATGATGTCCAAATAGGACAGAAACAAGATGATCATTATGTCTATTTTGAATTATCTGTGAATTCAGATGATATTGGCCGTATTATTGGGAAGCACGGACAAGTTGCGCAAGCTATTAGAACAATAATCTATGGTGTGCGTTTAACAAGTTCGAAACGAGTGCGTCTAAACATATTAGATTAAAATAGTAACTCTTGAATGAAGCAGCAATGTTTTGTTTGGGAGTTTTTATTTTACAATAAAAAGGAGTAAATATGGATTATTATCAAGTAGGAACAATCGTCAATACTCATGGAATCAAAGGAGAAGTTAGAGTTATGGCTACAACTGACTTCGTTTCTGAGCGTTTTAAAAAGGGAACCGTCTTGTATCTGTTTGATAAGAGCGGAAAACAAGTTATTTCGTTAACGGTTATGACCTATAGACATCATAAAAATTTTGAACTCGTGACGTTTGAAGGATTACAAGATATTAACCTGGTTGAGAAGTATAAAGGATTAGATCTTAAAGTCGCTGATAAAGGTCTTCGGGAATTAGAAGAAGGTAATTACTATTACCATCAAATTATCGGCTTAGATGTCCAAAATGAAAATGAAGAAAAAATTGGCTCTATTTATGAAATTTTAAGCCCAGGAGCTAATGACGTTTGGGTTGTTAAGCGTCAGGGACAGGGTGATTTATTGTTACCAGTTATTAAAGATGTTATAAAAACTGTCGATATTGATAACAATATTGTAACGGTTGAACTTTTAGAAGGATTGGACGACTAAATATGAAAATTGATGTTTTGAGTTTATTTCCAGAAATGTTTGATGGTCCCATGAAACAATCAATTGTTGGTAAGGCAATTGATAAGGACGTTCTTGATTTAAAAATTACTAATTTTAGAGATTTTACAACTGATAAACAAAATCATGTGGACGATTACCCATATGGTGGTGGTGCAGGTATGTTATTACAAGCACAGCCAGTTTTTGACACTTTAGAAGCTGTTCAAAAGGAATCTGACACAAAAGGTAAAGTTATCCTTTTAGATCCAGCAGGACGTAAATTTGACCAAAATGTGGCTGAAGAATTTGCGAAAGAAGAACATCTAACATTTATTTGTGGTCACTATGAAGGCTATGATGAACGTATCCGCGAACTTGTAACTGATGAGGTTTCACTTGGTGATTACATTTTAACGGGTGGGGAACTAGGAGCCATGGTCATGATTGATGCGACTGTTCGATTGTTACCTGAAGTTTTAGGCAATAAAGAATCTGCTCCCGGAGATTCATTTTCAAACGGCTTGTTAGAATATCCGCAATATACACGGCCAGCTGATTTTAGAGGGATGAAAGTTCCTGAAGTTCTAACAAATGGGAATCATAAATTAATCGATGAATGGCGTCAAAAAGAATCATTGAGACGAACATTTGAGAGAAGACCAGATTTGTTGAAAGATATTCAATTATCTAAACAACAAGTTGAATGGTTAGCTGACATAAAATCTGGAAAGTAAAGGAAATAACCTTTACGCCTATAAAGTAATATGATACAATTTTAAAAGTGGTTAAAAGCCACATAAAATTACGATATTCCGCTGGCATAGTGAATGTGAATGAATTTCTGTTGAAAAGGAGATCCAAATTATGAGTCCAATGATCGCAAAACTTACAGAAGCACAATTACGTACAGATATTCCTGAGTTCCGCCCAGGTGATACTGTTCGAGTTCACGCCCGTGTTGTTGAAGGCACACGTGAACGTATCCAACTTTTCGAAGGTGTCGTTTTAAAACGCCGTGGTAAAGGTATTAGTTCAAGTTACACTGTTCGTAAAATTAGTAACGGTGTCGGTGTTGAACGTACTTTCCCATTGCATTCACCTCGTGTTGCTAAAATTGAAGTTATCCGTCATGGTCGTGTTCGTCGTGCTAAATTGTACTACTTACGTGCCCTTAATGGTAAAGCTGCTCGTATTAAAGAAGCTCGCCGTTAGATTGACGTTGAAAAGCCTTGGTAATCAAGGCTTTTTTATTTGTCTAAAAATTTGGTAGACCTATATAATTGAACCTTGCTTCAAAAAGTCGCATTAAAGTCGCTAAAAGGGGCAGAAAAGGGGCAGAAATTATAAGTTTTCGATTTCTAATTAAAGTTTATAATTAATATTTTCAATAACATATAGATATATTTTTATCAATTTTTTAATTCTTTTTGTGCATTACGGAAAAAAGTATTAATTTAAGAGGCTGGCTTTTTTAAGTTTTTAAAGTATTAACTTAGATTAATATTATAGTTAAATTATTTGAAGTAACATTAAAATTATGATAGCGTTAGATTGTTGTTAATGAAAAAGTATTAAAGTAATAGCTATTTTAATGAAGTTTTGTTCAGTATTATTAGTACCTAATCATATTTATGCTCAGGATACATTTATGAGCCGTGATATAACTAAAGCATATAATATAGGAGTCAAAGAGGGTAAAATTAAGCAATAGGATATGAACTATCAAGAGTTTTATGATTTGTGTAGTTCATCTATTTGGCCTGTATATGAAAATCAAGTTAAGCCGGGTGCTAAAACTACTCTTACTGAAATGATTGCATAAGATGACAAAGCAAAGCATGCGAGCAAGAAAGATTTTTTTCAGCAATATACAAAAAGGGTGCTCATGTTGAGGCATATAGAAAAAAGAAACATTATGGATTGCTTGGCAATTTTAGTAGTCCGTTCAAGCCAAATGATATTCATAAAATAACATCATAATAATCTGAGAGAGGGGTTTTAAAATGAAAGTAATTAAAGAAGCAAGCGGATGGATACTTCGGGGACTACTTCTTTTTAGTGGATTATGTTATGGTGGTCTCATTTATCCAAGTATAGTAATACATGGAAAATTAGCGCCATTTTCATATTATTTTGGAGGCACATTATGGGACGATTTGGCAGTGGTCATGGGATTATTAACATTTTTATTGTTAATAATCCTAGCTATAATGCCTAATAGATATTTAAAACGTTTTTGGAAATATTTTTTTATTATTACAGTGAGTATATTAGTACTTTCACTCCCAGGTGGTGCATTTTTGTTATTAACTATAATTCCTTTGTGGGAACTGATTATTATATTGGTAATAGAATGGGGAATTACATTAGGGCTTTTGTTTATAATCAAAAGCGTAGATTAAATTGGGTCTGCGTCAAATAGTGATGGTGAGACAATAAACGTCTAATCTAATTAAGGGAAATCCAAAAGGATTTCCTTTTTTTAGTTATGAATTAATAAAATTCTTTCAAAAAGATGATGTCAGTTTCCGAAACCGTAACTGCTACGTTTAAGTGTTTTAATTTTTCGATTAAGTCCTTCTATAGGACCGTTTTAATAAGTTGAAGATAAAAATATTTTCAATATAATGTGGATTCTTTATGAAAGTGGTTATTACAGTATCCATTTCACTGTTATTTGGTTGATAGTTTTCTAATAACTGAGTTTTTAAAGATTTATATTCTCTATTTTTATGATCAATTATCTGATTTAAAGTATCTATACGAACACAATCTAAGGCTTTACCAGCCAGTTAAACTAAATGAAAACGATCAATAATTATTTAAGCATTTGGGAATAGTTGATGAATGATACTTTGATATTGAGCATTCAGGTCTACAACAACAGAGGTTACAAATTGTCTTTCTTTTAGAATATATGCATTAAAAAAATGTTCCTTAATAACACTGTTAAAACGATTAGGCAGTATCGCTACAAAATTATGTGTTTCAGCATCAATCGCACTTTGACATGAAGCCCAAATAAAGCGTTGGTTCCGTAATCGCAAATGAAATTCATAGCCATTTACGCTAGAAATTCTAGCATTAACTAAACGTGTTCCATTTTTGATCATAGTTAAATAGCCACAATCTGGGTCTCTTGGAGGTATGTATGTTAATGGTGCATCTATGATATTAACTTTTCTTTTACGTGATACTATTCTAACAAAATCATCGGAAACGTTAATTTTCTTAATATTTTCGTCTTCTGTTCCTAATAGTAATAGTGCGGAATTAATTGTGATCATCAGCATCCCTCGCTTTTGATTATGTTTTGCAACTTAATCATAGCAGGGGCCGGTGGCCTCTTTTTTTGTTTTCAGAATAAAAAACTGGTGTTGATGAATTTTATTTTACCAACACCAGAAAGTGTACACCCTCAAAGTTTATAATTAACATTTTGTTGTTGGGTTACTATTGGTTTATAATAAAAAATAGATAAGGGGGTTATTCAATGAATAAACTATGGGTGACGTTTTCGCAAAAATTGTTAAGAGTTGATTTACGTTTTAAAAAAACTTTTGTTTATCAAGCAATTGAAAAAACATTTGCAATTATCTTACCGTTTATTATTATTGGAAGTTTTAGTATGGCGCTTAGTTCTAGCGTTTTATCAGAACAAGGGTTCTTTAATCAAGTATATAATATTTCATCATGGTTACCTTATGAAAAAATCATAACAAATATATTCGAAATTATTAATACAGTTACAATGAGTTTTATCGCAGTAATGACAGCTTTTTTGAGCGCAAAATACATGACTCGGTCCTTTAAAAAAGATGAACAAATTGCAGGATTCACTGGGGCAGTCGGGATGCTTATTTTGAATTATAATTTATCAAGTTTAAACCCTGATAGTGATCAGGGGACATTCTTGATTCAAGAGTTAGGTGTTAAAGGGATTTTTATCTCACTGATTTTGGGGGTCTTTGTAGGATATATCTTTAAATGGTTTTCACCTAAAAATAAGCAAGAAAAAGTAGATCAATATACATTTATTTCTCGTGGTTTAGAGAGTCTGTTGCCGATAGTGATAATATTGGGGATTTTAATTGGACTAGTCATGTTAGTTTCATTGGTTAATCAAATCGGTGTGAATGGTCTCTTATATTCTATGTTTAGATTAACAGAAGTTAAATCAAGGCATTTAATTATAACTATTTTATTTTTATCCTTTTTCAATACTGTTTTATCTGGTATAGGAATTTCTGGTTCTTTAGGAATTGCACAAGGCGGCTTAGATGATACTTCGGTTGTCAGTAACTTAAGTTATGCGTTAAAGCATGGCACGTCTTTTGGTGTACCTTTTCCTATCTCTATACATACAATTTATGACAGTTTTGGTAGCTTTGGTGGAACAGGAATGACCTTATCTTTAATTATAGCAATATTGATAATGTCTAAAAATAAAAATAGTCGTAAAATAGCAAAAATATCAATTATTCCAAGCTTTGTGAATATTAATTTTCCATTGATGTTTGGGTTACCAATTATTTTAAATCCTATTTTAATGGTTCCGTTTATCTTATCACCCATCGTTTCAATGTTGATTGGGTACTTCTGTATTTACTTTAAGTGGATACCTCCAGCAGTTTACAGCTTACCTGAAACGACTCCAGCACCATTAATGGCATTTTTAGGAACTGATGGGTATTGGAGTACATTAGTTGTATCAGGAATTGTGCTTATTATTACAGTTTTAATTTATATGCCGTTTGTAAAATTAAATAATAAGGCAATGAATATTGATGGAGGTAAGCTAAATGAAAAATAAACGGAAAATAGTTAAATACGTGTTTATTTGGATAGCTATCTTAGCTTGTTTTTTAGCTGTTATCGTACCGGCAAATACATGGAACACTAAAAAGGTCAAAACAAGCCGAATTATTCATAATTCAAAGTTAAATCCAGTTATTTTAATACCAGGAAGCAGTGCAAATCAAGATCGATTTGATGAATTGATTGATGTTTTAAATACTTCAACAAATCGAACGCATAGTTTGTTAAAGATAACGGTTCAGAAAACTGGAAAACTTAAAATTACTGGTAAAATAGCTAAACGAGATATGCAACCTTTCATAGTTGTTGGTTTTGAAGATAATTCGAATGGCTATAATAGTATAAAAAAACAAGCTAAATGGTTTGATATAGCGTTTACGTATCTTGCTGATAAATATAAATTTAATCAATTTAATGGTATCGGGCACTCTAACGGAGGTCTTATTTATACGACATTTTTAGAAGAATATTTTGATGATAAAGCGGCCTCAATTAATACGTTAATGACGATAGGTTCACCATATAATGGTGAAGAAACTAATCAGAGTACAAGAACACAGATGTTAGCGGATTTTGTAAAGAATCGAAAAAAAATTCCAACTAACTTAGTGTTGTACTCGATTGCTGGAACAGATAATTACAATAATGATGGAATTGTTCCATATCAAAGTGTTAATGCCGGAAAATATATTTATCAAAATCAAGCGAAATCCTATACAGAAATAACTGTCACAGGAAATGAATCGGAACATTCTGATTTACCACAAAATAAGCAAATTGTTGCTTTAATTGAACAGTATATTATTGCTTCCCAAAATTCTAAAAATAGTGGACCAGATGATAAGAAAATTTAGAGTAGTGCTTGATTATTATTGTGATGAACTATGTATAGTTGCACATTGTAAAAATAGTCTTAATGATCTTAAATATGTACAGTATATCAATTAAACAGACAATGTCGATGGCGAGTGTTGTATTTAATTATTGAAAGTAGTATAAAATATAGGCCTTTGTTAACTATTGCTGATCAATGATATTAAAAAAGTTCTAATCGCTAAGTGATTAGAACTTTTTTGTATGAATTTTAAGAGTATAAAGTGGTTTAGTTCAAAATTTATAAACATTTTGAAAGCTAATGCGCTATATAAAATGTATCTATGACAACAAATAAGTTGGGAAAAAATATTTAACTAGTTTGGGCGGGGTTTCATAATGATATGTCTAAAAAAACTGGCCAATTCCATAATGAATTAACATGGTTATTAAACCAATGATAATATTTCGTATAATGGCAACTTTAATTTTACCATCACCTAATTTGGAGCTAATAAAGGCAGTTAAAGCTACAGCTACTGAAACCGCAATAATTGTACCTATCATTTTCCAATTGTTTGGTAATATAATAATGGCAAGTAGTGGGAAAATACCACCTAAAGCTGCAGAGATTAGTGAGGAAAAAGCGGCATCCCAAGGGTTCATATAGTGTCCTAATTCGAGACCGTATTTAACATTAATAATCGTTTCTAGTGGCTTTTTTTGCATTAATTCTGTAGCAATTTCAAAAGAGGTTTCTTCAGAAACGCCCTTAGCCGTATAAAAATTTTGAACATCATGAATTTGATCAGTACGACTCGTAATCATACGCTGTTTTTCGACGGCAACAGCTGCTTTTTCGGTGTCACTTTGTGAACTGACAGAGGCATATTCGCCAGCTGCCATAGAAAATGCGCAAGCTATTAGATCAGTTAACCCAGCGATGAAAATAATGAAATTATCTGTTGTAGCTGCTGCAACACTGAACAGGACACCTACAACAGTTAAAATACCATCATTAGATCCTAGTATACCTGCACGAAGTGAATTAAGTTTTTCATCCATTGTTTTGTATTTTTTTTGTTTAATTTTGGTTTCAGATGTCATGAAATTAAGTGTCCTTTCCTAATGAGCAAATAAAGTACCAATAAAGTAAGTGACTAGCATTGTTAAAATACCAGAAATAATATTACGAATAACTGATTTTGTCCGATTTGAGTTACCCAAAGTTGCAGCACTAAATCCTGTGATAGCTAGTGCAATAATGACAGAAATAGATGTGGCAATGACCTTAAATTCAGCAGGGAATAAAGTAATTGCAAGTAGGGGCAGCAATGATCCAATCGGAAAAGAAATCATTGATGCAATCGCAGCCGCATAAGGATCCGTATAGACGTTAGGATCAAAGCCATATTTTTCACGTACAATAGTATCTAATGGGTTAGCCGACATCATTTCATCTGTAGCTTTTAATGCTAAGGATGAAGAAATACCTGTTTTAAAATATTTTTGATAAACATAATTATATTCCTTATCATAATTATGTTTTAGATTGTACTTGGAATTGGCAGTAGCAACTTCTTGCGAATCTTTTTGGGTACTTACAGAAACATATTCTCCCATAGCCATTGAGACAGTACCGGCAAGCATACCAGCAATACCTGAAATGAAAATAGAAAAATTATTGTTCGTAGCGCCAGCGACACCAATGACAATCCCAGCAACGGAAAGAATACCATCATTAGCTCCCATAACACTAGCTCTTAAAACATTTATTTTCTGAGATAAAGATAATTTTTTAGACATAACTCTCTCTCCTTTGTTATAATGATTCTAAATATATAATCATTATAAATCAATTCAATAGATAAAGTCCACATATTTTATGAAATATGAGATAATGAACAGAGTGAATTAAGAAAATGGGGGTCGTTAAATTGATCGATAAAAATCTTGACCAGGCTTTAGAAATTTTAAAAGAACGTGGCGTACGTATAACACCACAGCGTAAAATAATTCTTGAATATTTAGTAACGCAACATAACTACCCATCTGTTGAACAAATTTTTAACGGAATTAAAGATGGAAGCGTAGGGTTAGGCATAGCTACCGTTTATAATACGTTACAAATATTAGTTGCTCAAAAATTAGTGATAGAATTGTCTAATGGCGATGATGGTAAAATGCGCTACGATTATTTTGGTATTCCACATTATCATGCTATCTGTCTTAACTGTGGCAAAATAACAGATATATTTACAGAATTAACTTTTCATGAGGCAGAGCAAGAGGCGGAAAATAAAAGTGGTTATATAATTGAAAGTACACATGTCGAGACGTTTGGATATTGTCCAGAATGTCAAATAAAACTGGGTTTAACAGAAAATAAATAATATATATCAGTAGATAAAATAAGCTTTAAAAATATGGTTGGTAGTACCAATTTGTAGATAGTACCCATTTTACATAAAGGTTACAGCTGTACAAAATCAGATGTCACACCTTTAGTATAAATAATTAAAGAGTTATATTATTAAGTTTTTGCGTTATACAAACTAATATTTCCACAAAAAAAGCAGAACTTATAGTTCTGCTTTTTTTGTGGAAATATTTAAGTAAATGACCAAGGCACAAATTTCACACAGTAAGATTAAAATTGTCATTGGAACATAAGAATGATCCCCCATAATCCCAACGAATGGAGAAAGAATACTTCCAACTAGATTCATACCAACACCAAGTATGGCAGAAGCACTTCCTGCGTGTTGCCCTTGTTTCTGCATAGCTAATGAGAAGGCCGTTGTATTTACGATACCAACCATTGAAACAATTAAAAATAAACTGATGAGCACTAGTAATAACGAGTTACTAATAAATAATGAGGTCGTTAATAGTAGACTACCAAGTAAGGCAAGGTAAACACCTAATTTTAGACCAGTCTGTTCAGAAAAAGTATCTGAAATTCGTGAACTTAATTGAGACATTATAACGATACCTAAACCATTAATTGCATAGACTAAACTGAACATATTAGAGGATAGACCAAAAAGATTTTGTAAAACAAATGATGATCCAGAAATATAACAGAACATTGCACCTGAGATAAAGCCTTGAATTAGAGCATAACTCAAGAAAAATTTATCAAAAATTAAACTTTTAAGAATTTTTTTCGTTGAATCACCAGTATTTGATTGCGACTTCTCTGGCACAATCTGGTTAGTTTCTGGTAACGTCACTAATACAAGAAGAAATAAAAGAAAACCAATTACAGTTAAGATAACAAAGATACCGCGCCAAGATGTGAATTTTAGAATAAAACTGCCAAGTATGGGCGAAATAATCGGGAAAATTCCATTAACAGCCATTAAGAGCGAGAAAAAACTGGTTAATTTTTTTCCGGTGTATAGGTCTCTAGCAATTGCTCGAGAGATTACAAGACCAGCAGATCCCGCTAAACCTTGCAATAACCGGATAATAACCAAAATTGTTATATTCTGACTTGTTGCTGCGATGATAGAGGTAACAGCGAACAAGATGAGTCCCAAAAGTAATGGCTTTCTACGGCCAATTTTATCACTGTAGGGTCCAACTATTAATTGGCCAAGCGCCAATCCAAGTAAACAAGTCGTAATCGTCAACTGGGTAAGCGATGCAGTTGTATGTAAGTGTTGTTGAATAACTGGTAATGCTGGTAAATACATGTCCAATGATAATGGACCAAAAGCACTTAATGTTCCTAATAAGAAGGTTAAAAATAATTCATGTTTTTTAGGATTTTTAAAATAAGAAAAAACCAACAAATTCACGTCCTTTTAAATGATTAATAAATATACCATAGAATAAATATTAATAAGTTACAATAGTATTGTTAAAATTTTGGTCTATCAATATAAGTTGCTTAGGTTTATGCGTTAATCGATTTAACAATTCAGGTACTTCTAATGAAGATAAATGTGAATTGATTGGGAGACTATCTTTATTATTTTCCAATAAATCGGTCAGTGAATAGCTATTTTGGGTAGACAAATTAAAATCGCCTAACTTATTTTCTATATTTACCAAGATATATTTCTCAGGATGCCTTTTAATTCCTACAGAAGTAGCATCATTTAATGAAATCACTTCTGAATCAGGATAAAAATACGTCAATAATTGGGAGGTTGGCTTATCTAGTACGATTATTTTTTCTAACTTGTTAGCTACTGTCGCTAACTTATGAATTAAATAAAGATTTTCGTTGGCAACGTTAATAGCAGTTAATTCTTCGACTTTTAAAAGTTTAATGAGATGATCTAGAATCGTAATTTCAGTGTAGTAATTAGTATCTGTTGTGTCGACAGTATTTAAAATTAGAACATCTAAAGGTAGTCGGTTTAAGTCGTGAATCCATTTCTTCGTTCTCTTTTTATGAGGTCCAGCTAAGCGAGTATCACCAGCTAAGAAGGAGTACTTCTGCTTTTCATCTTCTACTAAAAAAGCTAATGAACCCGTGTGTACTGAATCTGATAAAAAACCAATCACTGTAAAATCTCCAATAGTTAGTGCGGTGTTAATCGGAATAATTTTGTAATTTAAGTGTGTTTCACTAATTTTACCTAGTAAGACAAATTGTTGTTTTAATTCAAATGCCTCTTTGGATAAATAGATAGGTAATTTTTGCATCATAGAAGATTCAAGAATTTTTTCATGGATATCTATTGAGAAGTATGAAAGAAAAAGAGCGTCTGCTTGTTCATTTAGTTGTGAATTAACGTTAAATTGAAAGATTGAATGTGAACTTTTAAATTGTGAACTACTATCAAATAAGTTGTTTACTATACTAATTTTGGTCATTATATTCCTCTCTTTCTAATTAGAACTATCATACCATGATGAACCTGAGTCGTCATGCTTGTCTAAAATAATCAGTGGTGTACAATGTAATTATTAAATAAGAAAGCTGGTAATTTCATGTATTTAAAAATAAGTGAAGACGCAAAAAGCAAGATTATGAAACTTATGGGTAATGATTCAGAAATCTTGCTTGATTTTGACGATGGTGTTGGTGCTTTATCAAATGAAGGAACATGTACGTTAGATTCAAGCTTTAGAATGTTAGTAATTGATGACCAGAACGATAGCAAGGCATATGATGGAACAATTGATTCAGATTTAGGTCCCATTAGAGTAAAAGGGTACAGCAAAACTTATATGGATGAGAACATGCAACTTGTCGTTAATGAACGATTCAACAGTTTAGCATTACATGGAGATAATTCAGGACTATTAACAGGTAATGTTAGCTTAGAAAGTCTTGTTAAAAACTAATAAAAAATCGTAAACAATAAAAATTGTTTACGATTTTTTTTAGTTTATTTTTTAATTTTTCTCTCATAACGTGTGTAGTAAAGGAAAGCAACTAGTCCAGAAAGGACAGGACCAGATATCATCCAGAGAGCATTACTTAATGTATCGCTGATAACAGTGAAAATAATTCCAAAGGCTAAAACTAACCAGACGACAATAGTAATAATATTTGTAAGTGTTCTATTCTTATAAACTTCAAAAGGTCGATTTAAGTCTTGACGTTTTTTAAAGAATGGAAATGCACCAATTAAAAATAGATAAGGTACAGAAGTTGAGATATTTCCCATTAACGTTAATTTTGAATAGAATAATGTTGAATTTGAACCTCCAAATGAAACAGCCATGATAATGACAATAACGACGGCAGCTTGAATCCACATTGCAAATTCAGGCATACTATGCTTATTTAATTTCGTCATTTTTGCTGGCCAGATATCCTTAGGTGTTCCAAGAATAAATGATTTGAGTGGTGAGTAAATCAAGACGAAGAATGCACCTGTATAAGCCATGAACATACTTAAACCAGTAATTCTAGCAAGTGTATGACCAAAAATTGTCGAAGCACTTGCGCTCATACCAAAGCTTTGACCTGCAAAATTACCTAAGTTTTCCATCAATATGTAAGAGATGTTACCTAAGTTGGCATTTTGACCACCAAGTTTACTCCAGTTTGTACTAACACCCCAGAAGAAGATTGAGATTGAGTAAGCAAAAAGAATTAATAAAGTGGAAATGATTAAACCCTTTGGAAAATTTTTCTTAGGATTTCTAATACTATCTGTAACACCACTAACTGATTCCATACCACCGTATGCAAAGATGGCAAAAACAATAAATGAAATTAGGGCGATAGGTGATTGATAGCTAGGATTTCTAGAAGTTATAATACTTGTCATACCATGCCATGGTTCTTGGAGTGCACCATGATTAACAATTAAAATAACAATACTTAATAGTAAAAAGATAGCATTTAAACCTAAAATAGCAATACCACCAACTGAAGAAATCTTGGCAATACTACTGATACCTCGACTAGCGACAAAGGTAACTAGCACAATCCAAAGAATTGCAAGAATACCGATAGTTTGTGTTGAAGATAGGCCAAAGATAGCCCAAGATTGTGTTTGATCACTTCCAGAAAAAATTGTTGAAAGTGGAATCCAAACTTTAGATGCAATTGATACCATCCAGACAATCCATGCAAAAAGCCAAATAAATGTTCCTGTGAAAGCAAGTTTGGGGCCAATTGATTCAGCTAACCAAGAATAAATGCCACCTTTTGATTCATTTAAAGCTGAACCATATTCTGCAAACATCAAAGCAGTTGGTAAGAAAAAGAAGAATGCTGCTAAAACGTACCAGATAATACTAGCGTAACCCATTTGAATAAAGGCGACGGGAGTATTTGCAAATCCAAAAATAGTTGTAAAAATCATTAAAATGAAACTTGTTAGGGAAATTTTCTTTTGTTTGTCCATAAGACTTTTGTAATTCCTTTCGGTTTCTTATATTTATAAGTTTTGGTCAGTTTTAAAATTTAATGGTGATAGGTCAGTTGATAATGTAATTAGCTGACTAATTAAGGCCTTAACCTTGATTTCAGCAGCTTCAGTAATTTTTAGATTTTCTTCAGTTAAAAAATCTGTTAGGTCTGTACCACTTTTAGAAATTGCCTCTGTTTGAATCCGTTTTACGGAGGCATTGAATTGGATAATTAAATCTTTTTGGAGATCTTTCAGTAATGAGCTAAATTCTAAGTAATGTGAATCAACCAAAATACCTAATTGTTTATATAACCAGTAAGCAGATTTGTCATCATATACATCGGTACCAATTTTATAATTCTCCGGTGTATCCGTAATACCAGCAAAGAAAGGTACATAAGCACTTTGAGCCGTAACACCCATTGATAGCCAATGGATACCACCAATTTCAAAAGGTAAATCAGGTCTAATTTGTAAAATATGAGACTCTTGTGTTTTTGCTAAACTAATGGGTCTGAATTTATGTTTATCACTGATTGAACCAGTTCCAATCGGATCATATTGAGTTCCTTGGAAATGTGAGCCAAGAATTTGTTCTAAATCTTCACGTTGAATTAAATGATCAGCCTGACGAATGAACGGTAAATTCATACTCATAGGATCTTGTGAAGCAACTGATGGTGTTAAAAGTAATTGGCCATACCAAACTCTTGGTGTGCTGTAAATGGCATCAGATTGATCATGAGTTCCAAAGATATCTCTAAAATTAAATGAATCTTTTTGGTTATTTAAATGATTATCAGAAACAAATTTCTGAATACCAGAACTAAACATAAAATTAGCGGAATCAGTAAAGTTAATTTCTTGAATAGCTAGTTGGTTGGCAACAACTGCATAAGAATCATCCGGAATACGTTGCGCAACCCAATGGTGACCGGTTGCAATTTCCATATACCAAACATCTTTTTGATCAGAGAACAAGACACCATTTGTTTCACTTGAACCGTATTTTTCTACTAATGATCCAAGGTAACTAACACCTTCTTTTGCGGAGTGAATATAGGGAAGAGTAATTGTTACAATTGCTTCCTCACCAATTCCGTTTTCAGTTAGTAAGGGATCGTAACTGAGAACCCGGCTATTAGCGTATGCACTTTCAGTAGCGCTCATAGCCACACCATATTCATTAAAGCCATCTTCTTCAAAAACACCAAATTTTGGTGTCCATTCAGGAGTAGCTGAATATTTACCACGAATTTTTGGTAATGGCATTTTAAAGTGATTATCTGGTGATTCAAATAAAGGTGATTGTTCAAATTCTGTATGAGCATGAATAACAAAATGTTTTGGCCATGCTGTTTTTGCATCTTCATTACGGCCAATAAAAGTCGACCCATCTGCAGTTGCTTTAGAACCAGCTAAAACACTTGTACATGCTGAAAAATTAAAAGGGTCTGTCGTCATGGATATTTCTCCTCCCAGTAAATAAATTTAGATATTACCATTTTATCATTTAATTGCTATTTTTAAACGCCATTTGTAAATAAATATTCGTATTTAACCGGTTACGCTGTATAAGGTTAGTTTAATAGAAATTTAAAATGAGAGATTACTCATTTTATTAATATTATTGTTTAATAAAAGGTAAAATGAAAAGAGTCACATATAATAGGAGGGAGATTTATGAAGTTATCAATTTCTGATAAAAATAAACGACTAGTTATAATTGTATTTTCGGGATTATTAATTGCATTATCCCTTAATTTCTTTCTGATTCCAGGAAATATTTTTGGAGCTGGTGCCAATGGTATTGCCCAATTACTTTCTGCTATTTTTTATGATCTATTTCATATTAAAATTGGTACTGGATATCTAATTATGTTAATAAATATTCCAATTGGTATATTAGGCTGGTATAAAGTAGGACGTTCATTTACATATTATAGTGTACTGACCGTCGCTTCTTCATCTCTCTTTACGGTAATTTTACCCGTTCATCAATTATCAACTAATCCATTAATGGCAGCATTATTTGGTGGTGTAATAAGTGGTATTGGGGTTGGATTAGCATTAAAATTTGGTTTTTCAACTGGTGGGATGGATATCATCGCACTTGTTCTAGCTAAAACGACAGGTAAAACAGTCGGTTCATTAATGTTATCAACAAATATGATTATTATTTTAACGGCTGGATTTTATTTCAGTTGGGAAAGTGCTTTGTATACAATTATTTCTAATTATGCTATGTCTAGAGTTGTCGACGACATCCATACATCGCATCAAAAGTTAACAGCATTTATTGTTACAAAAGAAGCAGATTTAGTTGTTGGAGCGCTCCAAAAATCATTAATTCGTGGAATTACAGTTATTGACTCAAAGGGCGCTTTCTCAAATGAAGAAAGTAAAGTTTTGATGTTAGTTATTACACGTTATGAATTATATAATTTAAAAATGACAATTAGTGATGTTGATCCAAATGCATTTATGAACTTAGTTAATACCGCTGATATTGAAGGCAATTTCCTAAACTCAGACCAACAAGAATTATTAAGAAAAGGGCAATCAACTAAATAAAAAGGAGATTCGTTATGCCAATTATAAATATTGATTTAATTGAAGGTCGTTCACAAGAACAACTTAAAAATTTAGTTAAAGATGTGACTGAAGCTGTTTCAAAAAATACTGGTGCACCTACAGAGCATATCCATGTAATTTTAAATGAAATGCGTAAAGATCGTTATAGTGTCGGTGGTATTCTAAAAAGCGACGAAAAATAAATATCATTAAATATGACTTCTGGTATATTCCAGAAGTCATTTTTTATAAAAAAATAACAGACCATTACTGATCTGTTACTAATTAACGATTATTTAGCTAAATTTAAATAATTTTTTAAGTAATGAGCAAGCCCATTTTCTTGGTTATTTAAAGAGGTAACATCATTGGCTAGACCTCTAATTTCAGAAGTACCATTTTTCATTGCCACACCCCAGCCAGCATATGAAAGCATTTCTTTATCATTACTTTCATCACCAAAAGCAACGATATCTTTTTGAGAGATACCATAGTAATCTGCTAGATAAG
Source organism: Dellaglioa sp. CoH-56-MRSF-11 (assembly GCF_056782135.1). The sequence continues at coordinate 177,317 of NZ_JBXAYE010000002.1, forward strand.
AAACACCAATTGCTTTTTGAATCCCTTTTGAAACAACTTCTAGAACAGGTTTTGGTCCGCCCCAAGTGTTGACTTCGATAACATCACCATATTTTTCAAGTAGTCTAGATGTAATTAATTGTTTTTTATCTTGATCGACAAACATCGTAATTGATGTCGGATCATGTTGTAAATTTTGTTTATTAAGAATTTGATTTGATCTTAAAACTTGTGGGAAAAAGCCTTTCACTAGCTGACTTGCATTGTCAGCCAATAACATATTTTTTCCTTCGGCTGCTAACATGTTAATACCTAATTCTTTTCTAGCGTTAAGAATATCAAAAACAATATCTCGATTAATTGTATATTCGTATGATTTATCCCAATTTTTATGTGGAATATGTGCCAGGGCACCATTAAAATTAATCATTGGAGTTGTTAACCCTAATGAATCATAAATTTGTTTTGAGATACGATATGGGCGTCCCGTTACAATACTGACAATGTGTCCTTCAGCTGTTGCTTGAGTAAGTACTTTTTTTGTTGTTGAACTAACTTCTGCATTATTATTTAAAGTTGTGCCATCTAAATCAATTGTAATTAACTTTTTGTTCATCGTTATTGTTCCTCCATCAACTTAACTTATGTGTAGTAAGATTTACAGTTTTTTATCTTAGTTAGTTCAGGATAGCATTTGAGTATGCAGTATTCAAACGTATTTAACCTTTTTTTATCTATTGTTATAAAATCGTATCTTTAATTTAATCCGGCTTCATAGTAACTTTGGCGCCGTATAACATTATTTTTTAGAAAAAGTAAAGAGTTCAGTAACATTAAAACAATAGATTGCAATGCTAAAATAGAAACGATAAACTAGTAATATTAGCTATTCAAGAGAGGATTAATCCTATGAGTGAAAGACGAAGTGCAGAAATAATTAAGCAAGATATTTTGACACATTTAGAAAAAGTGATGGATCCTGAATTGGATATGGATATTATTAATTTAGGTTTAGTATATGAGATTGAATTAGACAATGACAATAATTGTAATGTACAAATGACTTTAACCACTATGGGTTGCCCGTTAACAGGTGTTCTATCTGATTTAGTCGAAGATGCGTTAAAGCCAGTGCTAGAAATAAAAAAAGTAACTGTACAATTTATATGGAGTCCAGCCTGGTCAATTGAACGTATGTCTAGGTATGCAAAAATGGCACTCGGTGTCCATTAAAAGTTAGGGGGAAATTAAATTGATGATGCGAAGAAGATACATATTTATAGTAGCTATCTTACTACTTACATTCTTTACCACATTTTTATTTTTTAAGATGCAGGAAAAAGATTTAATCACAAAATTAGATAATCATAATCTATCTAAAAATGCATATGTTCTTAAAACAAAAGAACAAAATTTAGATAAATATAATACAACGTTAGCAAAATCAGAAAAAATTTCTGATTTTCAAATTCATTATCAAGTAAAAAACAAAAAAAATATTTCTTATTTTTATGCGAAGGGTAGTTATGATAAGCCACCAATGGTTTCTGGAACTTTTTTCTCAAATAATGATTTTTTATCTGAAGTTCCGGTAGCAGTAGTTGGTCGAAATATTGAAAAAAAATTATACTCGCCATTTCATCAGCAGTATTATAAATTAAATGGGCAATACGTTTCTGTCATCGGTATTATGGGTGATAAATACAATTCTGAGTTGGATAATCAAATTTTTATTGCAATGTCAACTGCAGACATAAGTAAATTGAAGGCAAATAATACAAATATTATTCTTGATTCAAAGCATGTCGTGACTAAGAATGTGTTAACGACCGAATTAACTAATACAACAGTTTCCAAACAGGTTAATGATAATTTAATTTTAACTAATAACTCATGGATTAGTCGACATTGGCAACAAGCGGTGGGCTTAATGGCTGTTATTGCTAGTGTTATGGTCGCAACTTATATTTGGATTGTTGGTGTTAGTAAACAAATTCGTAATCAGAAATTTATCAAACAATCAAAAAAAGTTATTATTTGGAATAACTTGCTAATTTACATGGGATCATTCTTAGTTGGTGGCTTAATAGGAACTGCGATTGGTCAGTCACAATTTTCGATTAAAACAAATATGATAGCTCTGTATGAGTTCGAAGGTACTCTATTTATCGTTGCTTCCGTTGTTTTCTACTTTGTTATCCGTAGAAGAGTTAATAAACGTAATAATTAATAAAAACGCCAAATCAGTTAGATTCATTATCTAACTGATTTGGCGTTTTTTATGTAAACATGATTATATTTGATTTTTAAAATTTTGTAACTCAGGTGATAAAATCATTCTAATTTTTGTTAAATCACTTAAATTTTTGGTGCCAAGTAACAGCATAAGCATGTTAATTTTTGATTGATAATCTGATATGGTATTTGTTAGCGCATCTTGACCTTGTTTATTGAGAATGTGTAAGAATGCACCAGAGATACCAACACTTTTAGCGCCTAAAGCGAGACATTTAACAATATCTAATGGGGTACGAATACCACCAGAGGCAAAAATTGTTAAGCCTGTTTGCAGAGATTTTGTATCAATGAGACTTTCAGCTGTAGTTAAGCCCCAATCCTCTAGAAAGGAGAAATCTTTAGCATGTCTACGTTCGTTTTCAATCATGGCAAAATTTGTGCCGCCACGACCAGAAATATCAACATAACGTACACCAATATCAGCTAATTGTTGAACCGTTTTATGAGACATCCCAAAACCAACTTCTTTAACAATAATGGGTACTTCAAGCTTATTTACGATTGTTTCAATATTCTTCAACCAATAAAACTCACGTTCACCTTCTGGCATAATAATTTCTTGAGCGGCATTAATATGAATTTGTAGGGCGTTTGCTTCAATCATATCAACGGCTCTTTTTGACTGATCTAGTGTTGCATTGGCGCTTAAATTAGAAAAAATGAGACCATTTGGATTCTTTTCACGAAGTATTTTAAATGTATGAGCCTTAGAAGGGTCTTTTAAGGCGATACTTTGAGAACCTGTCGCGATTGGTGTATTTGTGATAGCTGCAACTTCGGCTAATTGTTGATTTAAAATACCCGTTTGTTCACTGCCACCAGTCATAGCATTAATATAAAAGGGCGATTGAAACGAGAAATTTGGAAGCTCAACGCTAGATTGAATATCATTAATAGAAAGTTCAGGTAAATTTGAAGGAATAAGCTTGATCTCATTCAATTGATTTTTTGATTCCGTATTGAATAATTTTTCGGCGATAAATACGTGTTCATCTTTTCTGTGACTTTGAATTAAATTATCGTCTTTAATCATAAAAAACTCCTTATCCTATAAGGTCACTTTGATATCCAAAGGTTGAATATCATTTTGTGCCCAATCTTTAAATAATTCAGTACGATTTGTTTCAGAGGTTGCTAATGCAATACCGCAATCACCACCGCCAGCACCTGATGTTTTTGCGGCAGCATGTTGGGATTCTGATAAATTACAAAGGGAAGTTAATGATTCGGTTTCAATTATTACCTGACTAGCATCGGCTAATTGTTGTAAAATCATTCGATTATTTGTAATTTCTTGTTGAATAATGATGGAATTGTTTAATTTAAAGCCATCAATCATTGCAGTGACACATTTTTTTGAATCTTCTAAAAATTCAGAGTAAGTCTTTTTTTGTTTTGCTTTAAAAAGGGCCATCTTATCAACAAAAATGGAAGTTGAAGCTGGAGAGCCAGTCCAACCGATTAATAATTCTAAATCTTTAGGTTGCGGTAGGCGTTGGACAGAAAGCATAGGCCAATCCATAGATAAAAGTTCGGTTAGTGGCGTACCTTGTCTCATAATTTTTAACCATTCTCGATCAAATGAATAATAAGCAATCCATCCGCCATAAACACTAGCGGCAATATCTCCGAGTGAACCATTTCCTTGAACATCTAGGTGAGCCATTGCTGATAATTTAAATAGAGCGTTATCCGTTAATTTTAAATTATAAAATTGTGAAACGGCACGAACGGTTGCTACGGTAACCGCAGCAGAACTGCCCAAACCATATTTTTTACCATCAGTACTATCTAAATCACTATCAATATTGACATGATAATTAACCATCTGTTTTCCGATGGATTGTGCATATAATTCGGTTAAATGAATCGCCGATAATATGTAGTGAAAGGGGTTATCTCGATTATCAAAAATAATTTTTGTCCCTTGACGATACCAAGATAAAGAATTTTCTTGGTATTGTTTAGATGAAATACTACCTGTTTCTTTACTCTTTTTAATTGTTACAGTTACAAACTGATCAATAGCAACAATAATTGCTGGTGATCCAGGTTCAACAATTGCGTATTCTCCTGCAATATAAAGTTTTCCTGGTGCTTTAGCGGTGATCAAATAGCTCAATTCCTTTCAATATGGATAACACTAAATAAGTGTCGCTCCAGGTCCAGGCTTGGCAACCAAAAGATTTTTTGCACCAAAAAGTGGACTTAATTTATTTAAAATATAAGGTGTTTCAGTTTTGGAACAAATTATTTTAACATTTGGACCAGCATCCATTGTGAAGTAACAGGTAATACCTTCTTGACGCAAGTCACGAATAGCATCCATAGCACGTATGCTGTCAGGATTAAAATAAGTAAAGCTGGGATTAGCGCTTAAAGTTGTTGCGTGCATTTTCATTGCATTATTTTCAGCAATTTGACCAACTTTTTCGAGGTTTTTCTCTATAATAGCCTTTTTCATATCAATTAAATCACGTTCAGAAGATTTAACCCATTCATTGTAGAAAGGTGATGTGTCCACGGAATGTTGCATTCCAGAACGAGAATCAATCGCTTTTTCATGACTATTAATCATAATAGCAATCATTTGAAGATCCCAATCAATCGTTTCTTCAATCGGTATAGCAAAGGAGTCTTCATCATTGTGACCTTTTTCCCATTCAACTAGGCCACCAAAAATAGAGCGACTAGCTGAACCAGAACCACGACGTGCTAATCGTGATAAATCGCGTTTATTTAAATTTAAACCAATTGCTTGACTAGCAGCAAGCGCAAGTGCAGCATATGCGCTCGCTGATGACGCAAGTCCTGCTGAAGTTGGAACGTGATTTATTGATTCTACTTTAGCGTAAATATTTTTTTGTGCTTGATTACGAACAATATCTAAAAAGGCTGATACTTTGTTATCCTTTTTTTGTTTAGAATTTAGAAAGAAGGTATCTTCAGTTAGCGTATCGTCAAAAGTTACCGTAGTATCGGTATAAAAATGATCTAACGTTAAGGATAGGCTATTGTTGTAAGGAATAATTAAATCTTTATTTTGTTTACCCCAGTATTTAATGAGTGCAATATTAGTATGGGCGCGAGCTGAAATTTTATTTTTCAATATGTTGTGACTCCTTTTTAAGGGGTTGAATCCAAGTTGCAATGGCACCATTACGATTTAAGAGATGGCTTAGATTTAAAGCTTCTTCGGGTGTTTTAACTAGGGCTATCATACAGCCACCGCCACCACCACCGGTAAGTTTGGCACCTAAAGCGCCATTTTCTAGACTTGTTTTGACAAGTGCATCTAATTTGGGATGACTAACACCTAAAGATTTTAGTAAATGATGAGCCCTAGATAATGTGTGTCCTAAACTTATAGCATCATCTGTCGCAATTTGTGCCTTAGCCATACTTGTTAATTGACCAAGTTCGGAAATTATTTTTTCAGTAACGTCAGGACTTGATAAGACGCGATCACGAACTTGACCAACAGTTAAACCCGTTTGGCCCTTGATTCCCGTATCAGCAATCACTAAGGTTGCCTCTATGTTTAATGGGACAGGGTAAGCCTCTTGGTGCTTAATGAACCAAATGGGATCGCGGCTACTGGTTGTTGCGGCATCGATACCACTTGGAGAACCATGTGTGGTTGTTTCAGCGATATTGGCAATAAGTAGAAGTTCATCGCGTTCGATTTTCGTATCAAAAAAAGCGTACAAACTTCGAATTATGGCAATAACTGTGGCAGCGGAAGAACCCATCCCTCGTTCAGATGGGATGTCACTTTCAATCGTTAATTTAAATGATTGATGTCGTTTATTCAATGATTTTAAAATGTACTGGATAACTTGCTTAATGCCACGCATATTCATGGGAACATTTTTCAGTTCACCACTATAAAAACGACTTGTGATCCATTGTTTATCTGCCATTGCTTCCGTTAAAACTGATATTTTAACATTTGGTAAAGGGAGGGCAATAGCGGGTTGGCTATAAACAACAGAGTGTTCGCCGATTAATATAATTTTAGCATGGCTAGTACCAAGAAATTTTGCTTCTGTATTATCTGACAAATTGTTCAAAAAAAGAGTCCTCTCTAGATGAATTTACTTCCATTATCATACCTTAAAATTGTCGTTATAGCTATAATGGACTGGATGAACTTTGAGAATTTATAATGATTTAGTTTTTGGCATATGATTCTTTAATCAATATGGTAAAATAAACATAAATGCGTTAACTTAAAAAGACTGGTGATAAACTTCAATGAATAAAAATACGATTTATGCTGTAGTGGATATTGAAACGACGGGAACAAATCTTAAAAGTGGCGATCGAATGATCCAATTTGGTTGCGTTTTAGTTCAAAAAAATCAAATAATAAATTCTTTCTCGTTTGATATTAATCCTGGTATGGCAATTCCGAAAGTTATTACAGAATTAACAGGGATTACAAACCGTCAAATCAGAAAGGCTGCCTATTTTGAAGACGTCGCCGCAACGATTTACGCGATTCTCCAAGATACAGTTTTTGTTGCGCATAATATTAACTTTGATTTGCCATTTATCAATAGTGAGTTAGAAAGAGTTGGCTATCCTGCATTATCAATAAAAGGTGTCGATACTGTACAGCTTAGTCAAATCTTATTGCCAACAGCACCCAGTTTTAAATTAAAAGATCTGAGTCGATATTTGAATCTGACTCACGAAAATCCGCATCATGCCGATAGTGATGCCCATGTGACAGCTGAGTTATTTATCTTCTTATTAACTCGACTAGAAACGATTCCAAGAGAAACCTTATTTGAAATAAATCGTTTAAGTTCATTTTTATTAAGAAATACAAATGAATTATTTTCTGATGCGTACAGTGATAAAAATAGAAGACAGGAAAGACTACCAGATCATCTATACATTGTTGGAGGGATTGTCCTTCAACGTAGGAAACAAGATACATTTAATTTAACGAATTATGTTTATCCTGAAGCAGAAGTAGATAAGAAAAAAATATTTGAAAAACAATTAAGTTGGCGACCTGAACAAGCAAAGATGATGGACCTTATTTCTGAACATTTAAAAAGTGGAAATCGAACATTAATTATTGAGGCTCCTACAGGAATCGGTAAAACATTAGGTTATTTAATTCCAGCAGCTTATCATGCTCAAAATCGCAAACAAATTGTGATTAGTAGTGCGACAACATTACTTCAAACCCAGTTGATGAATCAGGCATTACCGTTACTTAACAAATTATTGCCTTTTCAAACAGCTGCAGTAAATTTGAAGGGCAGTAACCATTATATAAATTTAGCGGCGTTTAAAAAAGAATTAACACAAAAAGAAACCTCTGGACAGATAGCTTTAATGAAAATACGTATCTTAGTATGGCTGACAATGACTAAAACTGGTGAACTTGATGAATTAAAACTTTCAAGTTATCAAAATCCCATTTTTAATCAAATTGAACATCAAGGGGTTGGGAGTTTAGTATTAACTGATCAATTTTTTGAAGTTGACTTTATTAATACGTTATATAAACAAGTTGAATCGTCAGCAATTATTTTTACAAATCATGCTTTTTTAATGAAGCATCCTGGTTTATTTAACTCAGATCGTACAAAACTTGCGCCTGAATTAATTGTAGATGAAGCACAGCATCTTGCTGATGTTGCTCTACAGTCAAATAAAGGACGCATTCGATTCTGGAAAATTATTAATATGTGTGATTCATTATTGACTAGCATACAAAGTTCACAAAAATTTTCTTTTAATGACTTAATGGCAATTAATTTCTTAACAGCTAGTGAAAACAATCAATTATTAACAGAAATTAGGAAATTACGGGAATCAGTTGAGTTACTCATCAGACAATTTTCAAGAGAATATGGTCGACAAATTAGTAGGAATTCAGCAGCAAAAAATGAAACGACCGGAAAAGCAATTATTTTAAAATCAACTGAGCTAATTGGATTGATTAATCGAAATAAAATTATGCTTGAATCTGTTTTAAAAGTGATAACTGTTTTAAAAAGAGATGATGCCATTTTACGAGATCGTTATATCGCTGCAAAAAGCCAACAAAATATCGGCCAAGATGAGCAACAGCTTTTGAATCGTGTTCATAACTTTTTTAAGCAATTATTTGCAGAAACTGAGGGCTGGACTATATTTGAACAAAATCAAGACAAGCTAAATGAAAAGGTGCTTTGGTTAAGTTTTCCGATTAACGGACAAACAGACAAAATGCAATTTGAATTTAGTTTATCAGATGCAACTCATTTTCTTTCTGAAGTAATTTATCGGCACTTTAATCACCTGACGTTTACTGGGGCGACTTTGTTACTACCAGGTAATCCTGATTACATTATTGATCAGCTAGATATACAAGATGATAATTACAAAATCAAAAAATTAGGGAGTCCTTTTGATTATAGTAACCAAGCTAAATTGTATGTAGCAAGTGATGCTTTTGATGTTCGATCATCAAAAGAGCTTTATGAATCTTACTTGGCTGATTCAGTTTATGAGATTATAAAATCACAACGTAAACAAACGTTAATTTTATTTAATTCGCTTGATACGATAGCAAATGTTTATGGGTTATTAACAAAAAGAGGGTTACATCTTGATCGTGAACTTTTAGTTCAGGGTGTTACAGGACGGCCTGAAAAATTAAAAAAACGATTTTTATTAGGTAAAGACGCTATTTTAATGGGTACTGGTAGTTTCTGGGAAGGCGTTGACTTACCAAATGATAGATTAGAACTTTTAATTGTGACGCGGTTACCATTTGAGTCTCCAGAGTCGTTAAATGTAAAGGCGAAAGAAAAAGAGTTTGAAGGTCAAGGTAGGGATGTATTCAGTGAGTATTCACTGCCTAGAGCAACAATGAAGCTTAAACAAGGGTTTGGACGCTTAATTCGGACGTCAACCGATAAAGGGGCAATGATTGCATTGGACAATCGATTGATAAATCAAAGTTATGGTAAAAAAATGATTGAAGTATTGCCGGATGAATTACAACTTATAAATGAACCATTGGCAGATATTATTATTGATTTAAAGACGTTTTTATCTAATTCTGATAGTTAATCAGAATTAGATAATGTCTGTTATAATATGACCGTATAAAACTAAGACAGGAGAAAAATTGATCATGCGAAGATCCCCCAAAAAATCAAAAAACATCGTTTTTCTTTCGATACTTGGTACGATATTAGTTATTGTGGTAAGTGCTTTTATTTTATATAATCGCGCAAAATCACCGATGGCTACAGCTGAAAAAGAAGCTGTTACAATTGCTAAAAAATACGCAAAACTAGATAAAGAAACAGCATTTTATAGATATAATAGGGATGCAACTTATTTTACAGTTGCAGGGACAACAAAAGCTAATAAAAGAATTTATGTGATTGTTGCTCAAAAAGGTGGAAAAGTTAAAGTCTTATCACAATCAAATGGTAAGACAAAAAATGATATTTTAACTTATATCTGGAATGAAAAAAAACCTAGTAAAATATTGAATGTCGGACTTGGTATATACAACGGTGTACCTGCATGGGAAGTGAGTTATTTGAACAAGAAAAAAGCTCTTTGTTATGAAACACTGCAGTTCTCAAATGGTAAAGTTTTAAAATCCGTTGAAAATATATAATTGTCTTATGGACTAATATATCTGACTAATGATATTATAAAAGGAATGAAATCGATCTAGCAACTAGGACCGTAATGAGGAGGAAGTTTATTGAAAACAATTAGTATAATTGATGCTAAAAACCATGTAGACGAAGAAGTAAAAATCGGTGTTTGGCTTACTAATAAAAGATCAAGTGGTAAGATTGCATTTTTACAATTACGAGATGGAAGTGCCTTTTTCCAAGGTGTCGTGATAAAAAGTAATGTCAGTGAAGAAACTTTTGAAATGGCAAAAGAGTTACATCAGGAATCTAGCCTTTACGTTATTGGTGAGATTCATGAAGATAAACGCTCACCATTTGGCTATGAAATTGAAGTTAAATCACTTGAATTAGTTGGTGATAGTCAAGATTATCCAATTACACCTAAAGATCATGGAACAGAATTTTTGATGGATCATCGTCATTTATGGTTACGTTCAACGAAACCATATGCAGTTATGCAAATTAGAAATGAAATTATTCGCGCAACATATGAATTTTTCAATAAAGAAGGTTTTATAAAGATTGATGCGCCTATCTTAACTGGTAGTGCACCAGAAGGTACAACTGAACTTTTCCATACTAAATATTTTGACAAAGATGCCTATTTGTCACAATCAGGTCAATTGTATGAAGAAGCTGGGGCAATGGCCTTTGGTAAAGTATTCTCATTTGGACCAACTTTTAGAGCTGAAAAATCTAAGACAAGACGCCATTTAATTGAATTTTGGATGATTGAACCCGAAATGGCATTTATGCACCAAGAACAAAGTCTTGAAGTACAAGAACAATATATTGCGTTCTTAGTACAAAATGTTTTAGATAACTGTGACTATGCTTTAGATATTCTCGAAAGAGATAAAGAAGTCTTAAAAAGTTATACAAAAACACCATTCCCTAAAATTTCTTATGATGAAGCCGTCGAATTATTACAAAATTCTGGTGAATTTCCTGATACTAAATGGGGTGATGATTTTGGATCTCCTGAAGAAACTTATTTGGCAGAACATTTCAGTATGCCAGTATTCGTTTTAAACTATCCTAAAGCAATTAAACCATTTTACATGAAACCACATCCAACGAGAGAAGACGTCGTTATTTGTGCTGACTTATTAGCTCCTGAAGGTTACGGCGAAATTATTGGTGGTTCAGAACGTGAAACTGATGTAGATAACTTAATAGCACAAATTAAAAAAGCTGGATTGAACGAAAAAGATTACGAATGGTATTTAGATTTAAGAAGATATGGTAGTGTTCCTCATTCAGGATTTGGTCTTGGATTAGAACGCGCAACAACTTGGATTACAGGTGAAGAACATATACGTGAGGCTATTCCATTCCCACGTCTATTAAACCGTATTTACCCATAAAAAAGTAGAGAAAAAGAACCTTTAAACGAAATTGTTTAAGGTTCTTTTCTTAATTAAGGAGGCATTTTCGTTATGGATGCATTTATGAGTCAATTTTTAGAAGCAGGGGAAACCCATGTGTCTAATTTAATTTTACGGAATTATCGAAAAATTGGATTATCAAGTGATGAATTAATTTTCTTAATCCATCTATTAAGCTTTAATCAAGCAGGTAATAAATTTCCAGATACAAATCAAATTGCCAGTCAAATGGGCGTGACGGCCCAGGAAACCTATACATTACTGCAGAAATTAATCGAAAAAAAAGTTATTTCTATCAAAACAATTGATGATTCAAATGGGTACAGCACCGATCAATTTGATTTTAGTGTGTTATATGAAAAATTAAATAATTTAAGTCATAGGACACAAGAAAAGGTTGAAGTTGTTAAGAGTAATAATTCTCGAAAAGAGGTTTATGAAAAAATTGAAGTTGAATTTGGAAGACCTTTATCACCAATGGAATTAGAAAGTATTAGCATGTGGATTGATCAAGACCACTATATTCCAGAACTAATTTTGATGGCGTTGAAAGAAGCTGTCCTTAATCAGGCATACAGTTTAAAATATATGGATAGAATTTTACTAAATTGGGAAAAGAAGCATATAAAAACAAGTCAAGACATAAAAAAAGATAAAGAAAAAAGACAACAACAGAACTTTTCAAATAATGTGAAGAATAATGACAATACAAAAGAATCTAATGATAAACCGGAAATACCCCTATATCATTGGTCAAATTAATGAAATAAATAAAAACCTGGCGATATTCAGAATTTTAACTGAATATCGCCAGGTTTTTATTTAACGAGTAGCAGACGAAACGGCTTTACTGCTGTCTGCTTTAGATGAAGCACTTGAACTAATAGCGGAGCTAGAACTACTAGATGAACTAGAACTTTCTGAAGAACTAGAACTACTTGAACTAGAAGAACTGCTTGAACTAGATTCTTCTGAAGAACTAGAACTATTTGATATCTTAGGAACTGAATATGAACTGCTATCTGCTGTTGTTGTTTCTGCAGTAGATGAATCTGTTAATGATAATTCGCCATTTTTCAGATAAACGTCAGAAGGTTTTGTCCAATCCGTATTTGAAACTGATTGGGAAACGTACTGCATTAAGTTTTTATAAATACCTACAGCTAGATGTTGAGAATTAACATCTAAGTAGTTATTTGCGACTAATGGTGAATCATAACCTGTCCAAACTGCAATTGAGTAATTTGAAGTATAGCCGGAAAATAATGAATCCATAACTGCGCTAGATGGAAATTTAGAAGCAACATTTGATGGATAATCAGTAGTACCGGTTTTACCCGCTTGGTAAAGACCCGGTATTTGAGCTGCCGTACCTGTACCATTAGAACTATTAATAACACCTTTTAGCATATCAGTAATCATATAAGCAGTTGATGTTTTCAGTGCTCTAGTACCTGAGCTAGAATAATTTTCAACTGTACCATCTTTTCTTTCAATTTCTGAAATATAAGTCCCTTTGTGATAAGTTCCACCATTTGCAAATGCTGCATAGGCTTCTGCATTTTGAGTCGTTGACATGTTTGCACCGATACCAGATGAGTAAGTATCAACTTGATCCTTAGAGACACCAAGTTTTTTGACGAATCCTTGGGCTTTTGATAATCCAACCGCTTCAAGTGTCCGAATAGCAGGGATATTACGTGATTGAATCAAAGCATTTCGCATTGTCATTGTTCCAAGATAGCTATTATCAAAATCATTTAATTGTTTTGTAGTAGCATCAGGGTAGTAATATTTTGTATCGCTAACTTTTTGATTAGTTGGGTAGTCTAGATATTCAATAGCAGGACCGTAATCCATAATAGGTTTCATGGTTGAACCGTTGCTTCGACTAGTTGCGACAGCCCGATTATACCCGAAAGTAACATTTGTTTGTTTACGGCCACCAATCATAGCTGAAATAGCGCCAGTTTTTGAATCAACCATGGTAACAGCTAATTGCATTTTACTGTCAGGATAGACCACATAGTTATTTGTATTAGCTATATCATAAAGTCGTTTCTGAGCATCCAAATCTAAGTTTGTACGAATCTTAAGACTACTGTTATAAGGATCAAAACCTTTATCTTTAACAGACTGAATAACTTCTTTTAAATAGGAATCAGAAATTTTTGCATTATAAGTATCTTTTTCGGCAGAATGTGATGTTCTTAGGCCTGAAGTAATTGGTGTCGCTTTAGCTGTACTTGCTTCGCTTGCCGAAATTTTGTTATTTGCTAACATTGCATCAATAACTTCATTACGTCGTTCCTTTGCGTATTCTGGATGCGCGTAAGGATTATAAGAAGATGGGGCATTAGGAATACCAGCAATTAACGCGATTTGTTCTGTATTTAATTTATTCAATTTTTTACCGAAATAGTAATTTGCAGCAGTTTGCATCCCGTAAATACCATTTCCCATAAAGACTTTGTTAGCATAGAACGTTAAAATCTGAGATTTACTGTATTTACGCTCTACTTGTAATGCTAGCCATGCTTCTTGCGCTTTTCGTTTTATTGTTTGATCAGATGCTTTTGTCGAAAAGACAGATAATTTAATAAGTTGTTGTGTTAAAGTACTACCACCTTGAAGACCAGCTGATCCACCAGTGATATTTGACAAGGCTGCACCTACAATTCGCACAGGATCAACGCCATTATGTTTATAGAAACGTTTATCTTCGATTGAAACAATGGCATCTTTTAATAGTTGCGGCATGTCAGACGATTCAGCGTAGACTCTTGAAGTTCCTAAGGTAGTGATGATTTCATCATTCTTTGCATAAATGACACTTGCAGGGGTACTTTCAAGACTACTTGATGTTATTTTTGGTGAATCTTTGGCGTAATAGAAAAATAAACTGATACTAGCAATTACGCCAATAACGAATAGAGCAAGTAAGCTCAAAAAAATACGTTTAAAAAGTTTACCTTTACTATTTTTACCTTTGTTGCCTTTTTTGTTAGTGCTTATTTCTTGTTCGCGTCGCGCAACACGAGTAGTACCTTTATTATCAGCTGTTGCCATAAATAAAATTCTCCTTTAATTATATAAAGCCTTAATTATAGATGCTCTATCATTTTATCAACGTATTTTAAATAGGGAATGACCGGATTTAAAGTATATTGTATCTCGAATCCTTCAGTTTGGACTGTTTTCAATGGAATTGATTTACGACCATTAACACTCTGCTTATCCCAGTAAGTAAATAGCGTTTTTGATGGTAGTAAGTAGACCTTACCTAAGGTTGTGAACTTCATTATAACAAAACTAATTCCTCTTTGTAATACACATGATTTCATATGGTTAATTTGGTGCTCATGAAAATTACTTAACGGAAATGAAGTTTTATTTTTAGTTTCTTTAGCTTCAAAATCTAAATAGTGGCCATCGTATATGCCATTGTAGTCAGTTGTTGACGCAGTTTGAAAGTAAGCTTCTTTAATAACAGCTGCACTTCGTTTAGGATAATCAACTTTTACAATTTGAATAGGCGTTGGTTTTTTGTGAATGACAGCCATATTATGAGCAAGGTAAAATGCGTTGCTTACGTTGATATCATCCTCTAATGACATCCCCCGTTTACCAAACAACAGCATATTTGACTTTTTTTGCGTATTTAAAGGTGATTGTTCATAAAGTTTTCCATTAGGATAATTAATACTCACAGTTATTTCACGCTCCAATCTAAAATATTATAACAATAAGTGATATAATTTAATAGCTTTAAAGGATTTGGTAACATATTCTTAATATAAGAAAGGAATATTTAATCAATTATGAAGCGTTTATGGGTGACTGGTTATAGAACATACGAATTAGGTATTTTTAATGAAAATGATCTTAAAATAAAAATCATTAAAAGCGCAATTAAAAAAAATATTATTAATGAAATAGAAAATGGATTGAAGTGGGTTATAACTGGCCCTCAGCTTGGTGTTGAGCAATGGACGGCACAAATTTGCCTAGATATACAAAATGAATATCCTGATTTCAAGGTATCAGTTATGCTACCATTCAAAGAGTTTGGTAATAATTGGAAAGATGATAAAAAATTAGTTTTAAATCAAATATTAAATGATGTAGATTTTTCTGATTATGTTAGTAAGGATACCTATCAGTCGCCACAGCAATTAAAAAATTATCAAACTTTTATGATAGAACACACAGATGGCGCGTTATTACTTTATGATTCAGAAAATGAAGGCAAAACAAAATTTGATTTATTAAAAATAAAGCAAACTAAAGAAGTGAAAAACTATGCATTACGTATGATAGATTTTATGGAATTAGAAGATATTGCAAACGAAATGGAAGAGGAACAAAATAATCATTTGAATTATTAAATAATTCTGCTATAATAAACAGGTATTAACATTATTTATGAGAAATTAGTGATGAGGTGTACGAATATGACGGATGTTAATTTTGTACCTAAAGATATCTTACAAAAACATTTTGAAACAAAAATGCGTGGATATGATTCTAAAGAAGTTGACGAATTTCTTGACGATGTTATTAAAGATTATGAAACCTTTGATAAGAAAGTCAAAAAACTTCAAGAAGAAAATGATCGTTTAATTGCTCAAGTCGACGAACTTACAAAACAGGTTACTGTTGGTAAAAGTTCACAGACGACCCAAACAACATCTACAACTTCAAATATGGATATTCTTAAACGATTATCTAATTTGGAACGTCGTGTGTTTGGTGCACAGTTAGATGAGAATGAAAATTCTAGAAATCAATTTTAAATTAATTGAATGATGTAATATAGATTCAGTGTAAATTTCGGGTAATTGCGGTCTATTAAGTTAGGCTGAGGAAAGTCCATGCTTGCACAAGCTGAGATGCTTGTAGTGTTCGTGCTTGGTGAAAAAATAAGCCAAGGTACCTTCGGGTAACGGCGGATAAAATGACTAAGGCTTCGGCTATGTCAAAGTAATCTGTAAAGTGCCACAGAGACGATACAATATTGGAAACGGTATTGCTGGAACGCGGTAAACCCCACGAGTAGGCAACCCAAACTTTGGTAGGGGCGCTTCATGACGGAAATGAACAAATCATGGGGGCAGATAATATCTGGAGATAGATGATTACCACTGATTTCATCGCCTGAGATGGATGACGTACAAAACATGGCTTATAGAAATTTACATGATTTCAGGATGAACTAGGATGAAGAATTTTCTTTTATCCTAGTTTTTTTATTAAAAAAATTAAATTATAGTGAAGGTGCAAAATGGAAACTTTTAAATTATTGGCAACCGCAGCTAGCGGTATTGAGTCAATTGTTGGAAACGAACTTAAACATATGGGTTATGATGTTCAAGTAGAAAATAGTCGTGTCCGCTTCGAAGGAACAATGGAAGATGTTATTAATACAAACCTATGGTTGAGAACCGCAGATCGCGTTAAAATCATTGTTGGTGAGTTTACGGCTACGACTTTTGACGATTTATTTGAACAAACAAAAGCAATCTCTTGGGATAAGTTTTTACCATTAGATGCGGAATTCCCTGTTCAAGGAAAATCTCAAAAATCAACACTCTATAGTGTTCCAGATGCCCAAGCAATCGTGAAAAAAGCAATTGTTGATCAATTAAGTGATGTCTATCACCGTACAACACGCTTACCAGAGACGGGTTCAAAATATCCATTGGAAGTTGCTATTAATAAAGATAACGTCTTATTGACACTTGATACAACGGGTAGCAGTTTATTTAAACGTGGTTATCGTGTTGAAAAGGGTTATGCTCCTTTAAAAGAAAATATGGCAGCTGCGTTAGTTATGTTAACTAATTGGTATCCAGAAAAACCTTTTGTTGATCCAGTATGTGGTTCAGGAACAATCCCAATTGAAGCTGCATTAATGGGACATAATATTGCACCTGGTATCGGTCGTTATTTTGTATTCGAAGATTGGGATTTTGTTGAAAAAGGACTATTTGATCGTTTAAGAGAAAAAGCAAAAGGTGAAGCAAATCTTGATGTAGTATTAGATATAGCAGGTTATGATATTGATGCTGGCATGATTGAAATTGCTAAAAAGAATGCCGCTGAAGCTGGCGTCTTGGATAGTATTGAATTCAAGCAACTTGCTGCAAAAGATTTTACAACAGAAAAAGAAAATGGTGTTTTAGTCGCTAACCCACCATACGGTGAACGATTGAGCGATACTGAATCTGTACGTGTTTTATACAAACAGATGGGTGTTGTTTATAAACAAATGCCTACTTGGAGTAAATATATCTTAACAAGTGACTTAACTTTTGAAGAATATTATGGTTCAAGAGCATCTAAAAAACGTAAGCTATATAATGGCTCATTGAGAACGGATTATTTCCAATATTGGGGTAAACGTAAACCAAGAGCATAATAAATAATAAGTTTAAAAGCTATCTAATCAACGATTAGGTAGCTTTTTTTATTTAAGATAAAAAAAATAAGTGTTATCTCTTTACTTATTAATAGTAAGTGATATACTAAGTTTATTCAAATAGAGAAGGGGAAATTAATTATGAAAACTCAATTATTAGATCTTATGGAACAACGTCGTTCAATTTACGCTTTAGGGGATAAAGTAAGTCAAACACCTGATGAAATTACTGGTGTTATCGAGGATGCTATAAAGAAATCACCAACATCATTCAATAATCAAACAATTAGAGCAGCAATTTTATATGGTAAAAATTCAGACATGGTTTGGGATATCGTTGAAAAACGTCTTAAATCTGAGGTTCCTAATGCTGAAGCATATAAGAAAACTCAAGAAAAGATTGCAACATTCCGTGCTGGATTTGGAACAATATTATACTTTATAGATACTGATGTTGTTGCTCAAAATGAAAAAGATTTTGCTTTATACGCTGATAACTTCAGAGTTTGGGCAGAACAAGGTTTGGGCGGTGCTCAACAAAGTGTTTGGACAGTATTAGCTGAAAATGGTATTGGCGCAAGTTTACAACATTATAATCCACTTATTGATACTGAAATTAAAAATGCGTTTAATATCCCTGGAAACTGGGAATTACGTGCACAAATGCCATTTGGTTCAATTGAAGCAGCGGCAGGAGATAAAGATTTCATGTTAGATGATGACAGATTCTTAGTTATTAAATAATAGTTCAAAAAGATGAAACTTAAGGTTTCATCTTTTTTTATGGAAAAATATAGAATATCTGATCAATTATGTTAAGCTTTAAATATAGAAGAATAATTTTATTGTGTTAGAGGAGATCATAAGCATGAAAAAATATCAAAAAACATATTTTTATCAACCCGAGCTAGCTAAAACGGTTATTTTATGGTCATGGACGTTCTGCTTATTTTTAGGTAGTTTATTATTATGGTTAGAGATAACAACATTACAAATTTGGACAATTGTTTTATTTATACTTTTTCTTATTGTATCAATTGTTCAAATCTTGAATCGTAAATTAATAGTTGACGACAAAAATATTAAGTTAACTAAGGTTATTCGAAAACATAATGAAATAATTGAAATTTCCGCAATAAAACAAGTTAAATTAAGAAGATTTGGACTATCTTTTTATTTAGCCAATAGTAAAAAGTCAGTTGTTTTGAATTCTAGAAGCAAGTTACAATTATACACGGACCTTAAAAAGGGAAATAAATGATGCCAATAGGTGTCATTTATTTTTTTATAAAAAAGAAATATTAAAAAGAGAAATAGCTTGAATATCCATTAAAATACGAACTATTTTTATTAATTTTTTAATTTCGTCCTTTTTTTGCTTTGACACAACGCTGAGTTGTTGATAGAATAGGTTTATTAAATTTGGAGGTAATCGAATGGCAAAGATAGCAATTGTAATGGGATCGATTTCCGACTGGACCACAATGAAATTTACGGCTAATTTATTAGATGAACTTGATATTGAGTATGATAAAAAAGTTATTTCGGCACATCGAATGCCAATAGAAATGATTAAATTTGCAGAAAGTGCGGATAAAAATGGGTATGAAGTTATTATTGCTGGTGCGGGTGGTGCCGCACATTTACCAGGAATGATTGCAGCTTCAACCGTCATCCCTGTAGTAGGCGTTCCGGTGCAGTCCCATGCGCTAAATGGAATAGACTCTTTACTGTCAATTGTTCAGATGCCTGCGGGAACACCCGTAGCAACTATGGCAATTGGTAAAGCAGGTGCAACAAATGCCGGCATCTTTGCCGCAAAAATTTGTGCCTTAAGTGATTCAACTATAAAAGATAATTTAAAGTCATATCAATTATCACTCCATCAAAAATCTTTGGAAAGTAGTGATTTACTTGATTAAAAGGATATTACCAGGACAAACAATTGGTATTATTGGTGGTGGTCAGCTAGGACAAATGATGACAACGTCTGCAAAAGAAATGGGTTATCGTGTGATTATATTAGATCCGCAAAAAGATTGCCCAGCTGCTCAGGTTGCGGACAAACAAGTGATTGCAGATTATGACGATGAGATTGCTATTTTAAATCTTGCAAAAATGTGTGATGTACTAACGTTTGAGTTTGAAAATGTAGATGCTGATACGATTGATGCAGCAAAGCAATATTGCTATGTTCCACAAGGGTCGACTGCACTGCGTATTTCACAAGATAGAATTAGTGAGAAACAATTTTTGGAAGCTCATAATTATCCAATCGCACCATTTAAATTAATACAAAGTTTTGATGATTTAGAAAATGCCATTAAAATAACTGGGTACCCATCAATTTTAAAAACGATTCGTGGCGGATATGATGGTAAAGGACAAGTTATTTTAAAGACAAGTGCTGATTTGATTGAAGCGGGAAAATTGATTCAAAATAGAACATGCGTGTTAGAAGGCTTTGTTCAGTTTGATCGTGAAGTTTCCGTTATCATTGCTAGAAATGAATTAGGCCAACAAAGTATTTTTCCGATTATCGAAAATCAACATCGTCATAATATTTTACATGAGAGTTCTTGTCCGAGTCGTTTATCGATTGAGACAAGAAAAGAAGTTGAAATTATTGCAAGTCAAATTGCTGATGATTGTTTGTCTGTTGGAACAATGGGGATTGAATTTTTTGTTTCAGATTCAGGTGGCGTTTATGTTAATGAAATTGCACCTAGACCACATAATTCCGGACATTTAACAATTGAGGCCTGTTCCTTATCACAATTTGAAGCGCATATTAGAGGAATTTGTAATTTACCAATGTTAAAACCACAGTTGTTAAGTCATGCTATTATGATTAATATTTTGGGACAACATGTCCAGTCAGTATTAAATGAAATTCAAAATGAAGGTCAATGGCGGTTTCATTTTTATGGTAAAAATGAAGCAAAACAAGATCGTAAGATGGGTCATGTAACGATATTAACCGATAATATTGAGCAAGCTAAAATTGATGTATATCAAACGAAAATTTGGGATTAAGAGAGGAAGATAAAAATGATTGATCGTTATACAAATGCTGAGATGGGTGCCATATGGTCAGATGAAAATAAATATAAAGCTTGGTTAGAAGTTGAAACATTAGCTAGTGAGGCTTGGGTTGAACTAGGCCATGTTCCAGCAGAAGACGCTGAAAAAATTCGTAAAAATGCTAGTTTTGATATTGATCGTATTTTAGAAATTGAACAAGAAACAAAGCATGATGTCGTTGCCTTTACAAGAGCTGTCTCAGAATCTCTAGGGGAAGAACGTAAGTGGGTTCATTATGGATTAACTTCTACAGATGTAGTTGATACAGCGTATGGATCTATTTTAAAACAGGCTAATGAAATTTTGCGTAAGGATATTGAAGAATTTATGGCTGTTTTAGCTGATAAAGCAGTTGAATATAAAGATACTGTTATGATGGGTAGAACACACGGTGTACATGCTGAACCAACAACATTTGGATTGAAAATTGCATTGTGGTATTCTGAAATGAAACGTCATCAAATTCGTTTTAATGATGCAGCATTAGATGTTGAAGCTGGAAAAATTAGTGGTGCTGTAGGAACATTTGCCAATATCCCAATGTTTGTGGAAACTTATGTTTGTGAGCATCTTGGAATTAGACCTCAAGAAATATCGACACAAGTCTTACCACGAGATTTACATGCTAATTATGTTTCTGAGATGGCTCTTCTTGCAACATCGATTGAAAAAATGGCAACAGAAATTCGTGGATTACAAAAAAGTGAGACACGAGAAGTTGAAGAATATTTCGCTAAAGGCCAAAAAGGTTCATCAGCTATGCCACATAAACGTAATCCAATTGGTTCAGAAAATATTACAGGGTTAGCGCGTGTCATTCGAGGACATATGGTCACTGCCTTCGAAGATGTTACATTATGGCATGAACGAGATATTTCACATAGCTCTGCAGAACGTATTATATTACCCGATACAACTATTTTATTAGATTACATGCTACGTCGCTTTACAAAAATAGTTAAAGAATTAACAGTATTTCCGGAAAATATGAAAAAAAATATGGACCGTACTTTTGGTCTTATTTACAGCCAAAGAGTTTTACTTAAATTAATTGATAGTGGCATGTCTAGAGAGGCTGCATATGATTTAATTCAACCTAAGACGGCAATCTCTTGGGATCAACAAATACAGTTCCGTCCCTTATTAGAAGCAGATGAACAAATAATGTCTGCATTAACTCAAGCAGACTTAGATGATGCTTTTGATTATCATTATCATATTAGAAATGTTGATGCTATTTTCGAACGAATTGGTCTCATTTAAAGAAATATGTAAACCATAAAGTTATTTTAATAGCTTTATGGTTTTTTGTTTGCCATAATACGAACTTTAAATTAAAAAAATATAAAAATAATCGTATTTTACCTTGATAAATTATATAGTAATTGTTAAACTATATTTGTAAAGAACGAACTATTTAGTTAAAAAGTATATTTTTATATGTTTTTATTCTTAAGGGGGCTATTCGCTTGGATCAATTGATTTACGAAGGAAAAGCTAAAGATGTTTATCAAACTAATGATGAAGAAGTATTAAGAATGGTATACAAAAACCAAGCTACCGCACTTAATGGTAAACGGAAAGAAGAAATATTAGGTAAGGGATTATTAAGCCATCAAATATCTGATATTATTTTTTCTTATTTAATGGCAAACGGTATTAAAACACATTTCATTGAAGATGTTTCTAAAACCGAACAATTAGTTAAAAAAGTTGAAATAATTCCAATTGAAGTTGTTTTACGAAATACTATTGCAGGTAGTTTTGCTCGTAAATTTGATCAAGTTGAAGGAACTAAATTAACAGTTCCTGTTATTGAATACTATTATAAGAATGATGCTCTAGACGATCCTGGAATAAATGAGTCACAAATTTTTGCGTTAAATTTTGCGACTAAAATAGAAATGGACGAAATAAAGAAACAAGTCCTTCATATTAATCAGCTACTGTATAAATTATTTAAAGACATCAATATTGATTTAATTGATTTTAAACTTGAATTCGGTCGGTATCATGGGGAACTTATTTTGGCAGATGAATTTTCACCTGATAATGCACGTTTATGGGATTCGAAGACACATAAATCATTAGATAAGGATATTTTCAGAAAAAACCAAGGTAGCATTATTCCAGTATATCAAGATGTTTTAAACCGACTAAAAAATCGAAATGAGGTCAAATAATGTATAGTGTAAAAGTTTACGTTACATATAAAGAATCAGTTTTAGATCCGCAAGGTCAAGCTGTTAATGAAGCGATTAACCGATTAGGATTCTCAGGTGTTAGTGACGTTCGAGTTGGTAAATATTTTGTGTTAAAGGTTGAAGCAACTGAATTAGAGATAGACCAAAAAATTGATGCGATTTGTGATAAATTATTAGCTAATCCAAATATGGAGCAATATCGTTACGAACTTGAAAAAGTGGAGGCTTAATCATGAAATTTGCAGTTGTTGTATTTCCTGGTTCAAATTGTGATTATGATTTACTTCACGCTATTCGGGATGGTTTACATGAACAAGCTGAGTTTGTGTCGTATACAGAGGAATCTCTTGATGGTTTTGATGGTGTATTACTTCCAGGTGGATTTTCATACGGCGATTACTTAAGAAGTGGGGCAATTGCCAGTTTATCACCCATTATGAATGAAGTGAGACGTTTTGCGGATGAAGGTAAACTAGTGTTTGGAACCTGTAATGGATTTCAAATGTTAACGGAAATGCAACTACTTCCAGGTGCATTAATTCAAAATAAAAATATTAAATTTATTTGTAAGCCAGTTACTTTGGAAATTGTTAATAATCAAACGCGTTTTACAACTGATTATAAAACGCAAACGACAATTGAATTACCAATTGCTCATGGCGAGGGTAATTATTATTGTGATGATGAAACATTAGCTTCTCTTAAGAAAAATAATCAAATTATTTTTAGATATCAAGATAACCCAAATGGAAGTATTGATAATATTGCTGGAATTATTAATGAGCGTGGAAATGTACTTGGTATGATGCCGCATCCAGAACGTGCTATTGAAGCATTGCTCGGTTCAACGGACGGCCTAAATTTATTTAAATCGATGTTAACGACATACACAGAGGGAGTGGGTTAATTTGGTTACAAAACAAGAACCGACGGCACAAATAATTGAAGATACCAAATTATATCAAAATTGGGGATTAACTGATTCAGAATATAAGTTAATTAAAGATGATATTTTAAGTCGTCAACCTAACTATACTGAAACTGGTTTATTTTCAGTAATGTGGAGTGAGCATTGTTCTTACAAAAATTCCCGCCCCGTTTTAAAACATTTTCCAAATTCTGGGCCGCAAGTTTTACAAGGACCTGGAGAAGGTGCTGGTGTTATTGATATTGGTGATGGTAAAGCAGTTGTATTTAAAGCTGAAAGCCATAATCATCCCTCAGCTGTTGAACCCTATGAAGGTGCCGCAACAGGTGTCGGCGGTATTATCAGAGATATTTTTTCAATGGGGGCAACACCTATTGCACTTCTTGACAGTTTACGTTTCGGTGAACTAGATAATGAGCACACTAAGTATCTTGTTTCAGAAATTGTAGCTGGTATCGGAGGATACGGTAACTGTATTGGTATTCCAACTGTTGGTGGAGAAATAGGATTTGATCCTTGTTATGAGGGTAACCCACTAGTAAATGCAATGTGTGTTGGACTGATTGATCATAAAAATATTCAAAAAGGCCAGGCAAAAGGTGATGGAAATCTAGTTATTTATGTTGGTGCTAAAACGGGTCGTGATGGTATTCATGGGGCAACGTTTGCTTCTGATGAATTTGCTGATGATAAAGAAACACAGCGTTCAGCTGTTCAAGTTGGTGATCCATTCATGGAAAAATTATTAATGGATGCTTGTCTCGAACTTATTCTAGATCATCCAGACTGGTTAGTTGGTATTCAAGATATGGGAGCTGCTGGATTAGTTTCGTCAACTGCTGAAATGGCCTCGAAAGCTAAATCAGGGATGGTACTTGATTTAGATAACGTTCCACAACGTGAAACTAATATGTCTGCTTACGAAATGATGTTATCTGAATCTCAAGAACGGATGGTTCTTTGTATTAAACCTGAATTTGAAACTAAAGTTATCAATTTATTTAAAAAATATGATTTAGAAGCCGTTAATATCGGGTATGTAACAGAAAATACGGATTATGTTTTAATACATGAGGGAAAAATTGTTGCTAATATTCCCGTTGATTCTTTAGCAAGTGATGCACCAGTCTATCATAAGGAACAAAAAGAACCTGCAAGAATCAGCAAATTTAAAGCGCAGTCTGATTTTATACCTGAAATAGAAAATACGAAGCAAACTTGGTTAGATTTGTTACAACAACCAACAATCGCATCCAAAAAATCATTGTACGAAACGTACGATTCTCAAGTTAAAGTCAATACAGTGGTTAGACCTGGTAGTGATGCAGGTGTTATTCGAATTAGAGAAACTAATAAGGCACTCGCAATGACAACAGATTGTAATGCGCGTTATATTTACTTGAATCCTAAGGTTGGTGGTCAAATTGCTGTTTCTGAAGCAGCGCGTAACATAGTTGCATCTGGTGGACAACCACTCGCTATTACAGATTGCTTAAATTATGGACGTCCTGAAAATCCAGAAATTTTTTGGGAATTTGATCAAAGTGCTATCGGTATTTCTGAAGCATGTGACTTATTTAATACACCTGTTATTTCTGGTAATGTCTCTTTATATAATGAATTTAATGAACAAGCCATTTATCCAACGCCAATGATTGGAATGGTTGGTTTAATTAAAGATGTTAAAAATATAACAACGCAAGATTTTAAACATGCTAATGATTTAATTTATTTAGTGGGTACAACTTATAATGATTTTAATGGTTCAGAAATTCAGAAAATGACTACTAACGAGATTTCCGGAGATATTAAACATTTTGATTTAAAGACTGAACAAAGTAACCAAGCGTTTGTTTTAGAAGCTATCGAATCTGGTTTAGTCGAAAGTGCACATGATTTATCTGAAGGTGGTCTAGCCGTTGCTTTAAGTGAATCCGTATTTAAAAACGATTTAGGTATTGATATTAATGTAAATATGACAGATGCACAACTTTTCTCAGAATCACAATCGCGATTCATTTTATCGATTAAATCAGAAAATAAGACAGATTTTGAAAATTTAATGAATCAAACTGCTGAAAAAATTGGCTGTGTTACAGCAGACCAATTAATTAACGTGACGACAAAAGGGAGTAAGATAACTCTTACAACTTCTGAAGCCAAACAAGTTTGGGAGGATGCAATTCCGTGCCTAATGAAATAAGAAGTTTAAATGAAGAATGTGGTGTTTTTGGTGTTTGGGGAAATGAAGATGCAAATCAGATTACCTATTTTGGTCTGCATAGTTTACAACATCGCGGCCAAGAAGGTGCAGGAATTGTATCAAATGATGAAGGTAAACTAATTGGTTATAGAGGATTAGGATTACTATCAGATGTTTTTAGAAATCCTGAAAAAATAAAAAAATTAACCGGTAATGCAGCTATTGGACATGTACGTTATGCAACGGCCGGTAGTAACGGAATTGATAACATTCAGCCATTTTTATTTGATTTTTACGATACACAGTTTGCCTTAGCCCATAATGGTAATTTAACTAATGCGGTAACGCTTAGAAATGAGTTAGAGCAAGATGGGGCTATTTTCAAATCAAGTTCGGATTCAGAGGTTTTGATGCACTTAATTCGTCGTTCATCACAAGACACTTTGCATGAACAGGTTAAAGACGCATTAAATCAAGTACATGGTGGGTTTGCTTACTTATTAATGACGTCAAACTACATGATTGCGGCACTTGATCCAAATGGATTTAGACCACTATCTATTGGTCAAATGGTAAATGGTGCTTACGTCGTTGCAAGTGAAACCTGTGCTTTAGATTCTGTTGGGGCAGAATTCGTTCGCGATGTGAACCCTGGTGAAATCGTCACTATTACTGACGAAGGGCTATCAATTGACGTTTATACAACTGAAACTAAAATGTCAATTTGTTCAATGGAATATATTTATTTTGCAAGACCGGATTCGGATATTTGTGGGATTAATGTCCATTCTGCTCGTAAAAGAATGGGTCGCAAACTAGCACGAGAAACGGGTATTGATGCAGATATGGTTATTGGTGTACCAAATTCCTCATTGTCTGCAGCTAGTGGTTATGCAGAAGAAAGTGGCATTCCTTATGAAATGGGATTAGTTAAAAATCAATATATTGGCCGGACCTTTATTCAACCCACCCAAAGACTTAGAGAACAAGGGGTGCGAATGAAATTATCAGCTGTTAAAAGCGTGGTTAAGGGTAAAAAGATTATTTTAGTCGATGATTCAATTGTTCGGGGGACAACGAGTAAACACATTGTTAGATTGTTAAAAGAAGCTGGAGCTGCTGAAGTTCATTTGCGAATTGCGTCACCACCTCTTAAATACCCTTGTTTTTATGGGATTGATATTCAAAAGCAATCTGAATTAATTGCCGCAAATAAATCAATTGAAGAAATGAAGGCTATTATTGGGGCAGACTCATTAGCATTTCTAAGTGAAGCTGGATTAATTGCTTCAATTGGTTTGAATTTAGATGCCCCATATTCAGGACTATGTATGGCTTACTTTAATGGTGATTATCCAACGCCATTATATGATTACGAGGATGAGTATTTAGCAAACTTAACGACAGAAAAGTGAGGACTTCAAAATGGTAAATGCTTATCAAAAATCGGGTGTTGATGTGAATGCAGGGTATGACGTCGTTAATCGAATTAATAAACAAATGTCACTGGTAAATGAAACAAGTTCAGTTGGTGGATTTGGAGGACTCTTTGATCTCAGTCGATTAGGTATTATAGAGCCACTTATGGTTTCAGGTACTGATGGCGTTGGCACCAAATTGATGGTTGCCTTTGAAACAAATCGACATGACACAATTGGGATTGATTGTGTGGCTATGTGTGTTAATGACATTGTTGCTCAGGGTGCAACGCCTCTATACTTTTTGGACTACTTAGCGACTGGCAAAACTGAACCTCAAAAAATTGAAAGTATTATTTCTGGGGTAATTAAAGGATGTCAAACAGCACATATGAATCTTATTGGTGGTGAAACAGCTGAAATGCCAGGGATGTATCAAAAAACACATTATGATATGGCCGGATTTGCGGTTGGTGTTGTTGAAAAAAGTCAATTAATAGATGGTCATTCAATTCAAGAAAATGACATTTTAATTGGAATTTCGTCAACCGGTATTCATTCAAATGGATTCTCACTTGTTAGAAAGATATTTCTTGAAGACATGGCTTTTAATTTAGATGAAGCTTTACCAGAAATACCTAATGAATCACTTGCTGAAATATTAATGACACCAACAAAAATTTATGTAGATGATCTGATTCCTTTATTTCAAGATAATTTGATTAAAGGCGCAGCACATATTACAGGTGGTGGCTTTATTGAAAATATACCAAGAATGTTACCAGAAGGGCTAAAAGCAACAATTAATCTAGGATTATGGCCAGTACTACCAATTTTTGATGCCATCTCTAGATACGGTGAGATACCCCATTCAGAGATGTATGAAATTTTTAATATGGGTATTGGAATGGTTTTGGCTGTTGATAAAGCTAACGTTGAACAGGTGCTGACACAATTAAATAAAGAAACTGTACACGCTTATGAAATAGGCAGTATAGAAATTAAAAATACTGATCAAACGGTCGAATTGGTAGGTAAATAAAATGGTCAAAGTAGCAATTTTTGCATCAGGGACCGGTTCTAATTTTGAATTTATTGCAGATAATCAGGCATTAAAAGATGCAGGATTAGAAATTGAAGTTTTAGTTTGTGATCGACCAAAAGCGGCTGTCATTAAAAAGGCAGCACGTAGAGGAATTCCAACCTTTATTATTCAACCTAAAGACTTTGAAAATCGTAGTCATTATGAACAAGTGATTGTTAATGAATTAGCTAAGTATCAAATCGACACCATTTTATTGGCGGGTTATATGCGTGTGATTACAAGTACATTATTGAGTAAGTATCCGATGGAAATTATTAATATTCATCCCGCAATGTTACCCCTTTTTCCAGGTATTCATGGAATTGAGGATGCGTATAAGGCAGGTGTTAGTGTAACTGGTGTGACGATACACTACATTGACGAAGGTGTTGATACGGGGCCAATTATAGCGCAACAAAGTATTCCTATTTTACCAAATGAAACACTTGAACAATTGGAAAGTAAGATTCATGATGTTGAACACCAACTATATCCAAAGGTGATTCTAAATTTATTAAACAATAAAAAGGGAGATTAATAAGATGAAAAGAGCTTTGATAAGTGTATCTGATAAAACTGGTGTTGCAGACTTCGCTCAGGGATTAATCAAACGTGGATTTGAAATTATTTCAACTGGTGGTACGTTTAATATTTTAAAGGATGCCGATATCGCTGTAATTAGAATTGAAGATGTGACTCACTTTCCAGAAATGCTTGATGGACGAGTTAAAACATTACACCCAATGATTCATGGTGGGTTATTAGCAAGGCGTGACAATCCAGCTCATATGGCTAAATTAGAAGAAGAACATATTGCCTTAATCGATTTAGTTTGTGTAAACTTATATCCCTTTAAAGAAACGATTGAAAAACCTGGTATTACTGAGTCAGAAGCTATTGAGCAAATCGATATTGGTGGGCCTTCAATGTTGCGTTCTGCTGCCAAAAATTTTGAATCTGTTTATGTTGTTGTCGATAAAGCTGATTATCCGTCTGTTTTAGATAAACTCGATGATGATAAAATGGATAATCAGTTTCGTCGACAATTAGCAGCTAAAGCGTTTAGACACACGGCTGCATATGATACTTTAATATCATCTTATTTAACAAAAGAATTAGAAATTGAATTTCCTGAAAAATTGTCATTAACATATGATTTCAAACAAGGAATGCGTTATGGTGAAAATGCACATCAAAAAGCGGCTTTCTATCAATCAGCTTTACCAAATGCTTTTTCGATTGCTGCCGCTAAACAATTACATGGTAAAGAGTTATCGTATAACAATATTAAAGATGCCGACGCTGCTTTAAAAGTTGTCTCAGAATTTAAGCAACCTGCTGTCGTTGCGATGAAACATATGAATCCTTGTGGGGTTGGTACTGGAGAAACGATTAATGCTGCATGGAAAAAAGCATTTGATGCTGATAAAACGTCAATTTTCGGAGGCATTATTGCCTTAAATCGTGAAGTTGATTTAGAAACAGCAACTGAATTACATCATTTATTCCTTGAAATTATTATCGCACCAAACTTCACAGATGCTGCATATGATATTTTAGCTAAGAAGAAAAATCTTCGTGTTATGACAATTGATTTCAGTCAAAAGGACCAAGCTGATAAATATGAATATGTCTCAGTGATGGGTGGCTTACTTGTTCAAGAACGTGATCAAGTCATTGACCAAATGGAAGAATTAAAAACGGTAACTGAAAAATTACCAACAAGTGATGAAAAAGAAGCAATATTATTCGCTCAAAGAATTGTGAAGCATGTTAAGAGTAATGCGATTGTAATTGCAACTAAGGATCAAACACTTGGAATTGGTGCGGGTCAAATGAACCGTGTCGGATCGGTTAAAATTGCGTTAGAGCAAGCACTAGAACATGGGATGGTAGAACCATTTGTCTTAGCTTCAGATGCTTACTTCCCAATGGATGATAGTGTTGAATATGCTGCTGATCATGGTATTACGGCAATTATTCAACCGGGAGGGTCAATTAAAGACCAAGAGTCAATTGATATGGCTAATCGCAAAAATATTGCTATGGTATTTAGTGGCCGTCGTCATTTCAAACATTAAATTGTTAAAATGAGTCTATCTTTTTAACCTATGAAAGGATTATTTTAAATAATGAAAATTTTAGTTATTGGTTCTGGCGGACGTGAACATGCCATCGCACGTAAATTTATTGAAAGTGATACTGTCTCAGATGTTTACTGTTTACCCGGAAACCCTGGGATGAATAACAACGGGATTAAATCTGTGGGTATTGATATCACTAATTGGATTGGCATGACAACCTTTGTCCGTGAAAATGACATTGATTGGACTTTTGTTGGACCAGAAATTCCACTGATAGATGGCATAACTGATTTTTTTCGTGAAGAAAACCTAGTTATATATGGGCCTTCAAAAGCCGCTGCCCAGTTAGAGGGGTCAAAGGAATTTGCGAAACAAGTTATGGCGTCAGCCAATATCCCGACAGCTAACTATCAGACATTTACCGATTACCAGACTGCATTAGATTATATGACGCACCAATCATTCCCAATAGTTATTAAAGCAAATGGATTAGCTGGTGGTAAGGGCGTTATTATTGCTCAAGATCTATCAGAAGCAACTGATGCTTTGCGTTCATTTTTAGTCCAACAACAATTTAATACAACAGAAGTATTAATTGAAGAGTACCTTGAGGGTGAAGAATTTTCATTGATGGCATTTATTGATCGAGATAAAGTTTATCCGATGCCAATTTCTCAAGACCATAAACGGGCATTTGAGGGAGATAATGGTCCTAATACCGGCGGAATGGGCGCATATTGTCCAGTTCCACAAATTTCAGAAGATGTTGTTACGGAATCAATTGAAAAAATTGTTCAGCCAACAGCGGATGAAATGATGAAACGTGGTATTCCATTCACAGGTATTTTATATGTGGGAGTAATTTTAACTAAAGACGGTCCAAAAGTAATTGAATACAATGTTCGGTTTGGCGACCCCGAAACTGAAGTCGTATTACCAAGATTAAAAACGGATTTTGCATTAGTTATTTCAAAATTATTGCAGCATGAAAGTCCATCTTTACAATGGGAAACAGAGGGAATCACTCTAGGTGTCGTTATTGCCGCTGATGGGTATCCAGAAAATCCTGAAAAAAATATTACATTACCCAATTTAAGTGACTTTAAGTCACTTTCCAACAGAATTGATTTTGCAGGTGTAAAATTAGTTGATAAGAAATTAGTTAGTGCAGGTGGACGCATTTATATTATGCATGAATCAGGCGTAGACATGGCAGATGCACAACAGAAACTTTATCAGTTAATTGCTGATTTTGAAGCACACAAAACATTTTACAGAATGGATATTGGTTATAGGGCGAATCTAAAATAAAAAAACGTTCATGTTTACTTATAGTACAAGTAAGCATGAACGTTTTATGAGTTTATGACAGATTAATTAGTGACAATTGAAACATTTGCGGCCTGTAAACCACGGCTACCTTCTTTAATTTCAAATGTTACATTTTGACCAGTTCCAAGTACTTTAAATGCGTCAGATTGTATAGCGGTATAATGGACAAATATCTCTTTTTCATCACCATAAGCAATGAATCCATAACCTTTTTGTGCGCTAAACCATTCAACAATGCCAGATTCCATATCAAACGCCTCCCAAAATTGGTCGTAAAGTTTAAGTACTTCTACAGTATAGGTAACTTTAACCAGTAGTGCAACTAATGACAATCGCAGTTTTCTCAGTTATACTTAAAAGAACTTAATATGAAGGGATGATCAATTTGAACGATATAGAAATTGCACAAAAAAACGTGATGAAACCAATCGAAGAAGTAGCTAACGAGATTGGTTTGAAAAAAACTGATATTGAACCATATGGTAATTTTAAGGCAAAAATAAACTTACCTTTAGATTTACCTAAAAATAAAAATTCTAAGTTAATTCTCGTTACAGCAATTAGTCCCACTCCAGCTGGAGAAGGTAAATCAACCGTAACAGTTGGTTTAGGGGATGCTATGCATCGTTTGAATGAGAAAGTTATGATTGCTCTCAGAGAACCTTCTTTAGGTCCTGTTATGGGGATGAAGGGTGGCGCAACTGGTGGTGGTTATTCTCAAGTTGTCCCAATGGAAGATATTAATTTACACTTTACAGGTGATATGCATGCTTTAACAACTGCAAATAATACACTTGCTGCTTTGATTGATAATCATATTCAGCAAGGTAACGATTTAAAAATTGATCAAAGACGTATCATTTGGAAACGAGTACTTGATATTAACGATCGTGCATTACGCCATGTTGTAGTAGGCCTTGGTGGCCCAATGCAAGGGATACCTAGAGAAGATGGATTTGATATTACAGTTGCCAGTGAATTAATGGCTATTTTGTGTTTGTCAAAAGATATTAAAGATCTAAAATCAAGAATCAGTGATATTGTTGTAGCATACAATATAGATAAAAAACCAATTACAGTTGCTGATTTAGGTGTAACTGGTGCAATTAGTTTGTTATTAAAAGATGCAATTAAACCTAATTTAGTTCAGACTTTAGAGCATACACCTGCCATTATTCACGGCGGACCTTTTGCTAATATCGCACATGGCTGTAATAGTGTTCTTGCAACACAAACTGCCTTACAATTGGGCGACTATGCAATTACGGAAGCGGGATTTGGGGCTGACTTAGGTGCTGAAAAATTTCTTGATATCAAAACACCAATCTTAGGTAAGACACCTGATACAATTGTTCTTGTTGCTACAATCCGCGCTTTGAAAATGCATGGCGGAGTTGCTAAAACTGAATTGAATACTGAAAATGTTGCTGCTTTAAAAGCAGGATTTGTTAATTTAAAGAAGCATGTTGAAAGTATGCAGCGTTATGGCATTCCAGTTGTTGTTGCTATTAACAAGTTTACTGCTGATACAGATCTTGAAGTCCAAACTTTGATTGAACTTACCTCTGAAATTGGTGTTTCCGCTATACCTGCAGATGTTTGGGGACAAGGTGGTGCCGGTGCTCTTGATTTAGCAAAAAAGGTGATTGAAACAACGAATGAGATTCATGAATTTAAAGCATTGTACGAGGCTGATGATTCTGCTGAAACTAAAATTGAAAAAATTGTTAAAACGATTTATGGTGGCGCTAAAGTTGAATATGCACCTAAAGCAAAACAGCAATTACGTCAGTTTAAAGAATTGGGATGGGATAAATTACCTATTTGTATGGCAAAAACACAGTATTCATTGTCAGATAATGCTAAACTGTTAGGAGCACCTACGGAATTTACAATTCATATACGTGAATTTAATCCTAAATTAGGATCGCGTTTCTTAGTTGCACTAACTGGAAATGTCCTAACGATGCCTGGATTACCTAAAGATCCAGCTGCAAATCATATGGATATTGACGATAATGGCCTAATTTCAGGGTTATATTAATTAAGAATTAAGAGGATTTAATATGATTTTATATGCATTATTAGCAATAATTATTTTAGTTGTAGATCAAGTAGTGAAATACGTGGTTTCAGCTAATATTGCGTTGAACACGAGTCAAACAGTTATACCTAATTTTTTATCGATTGCTAATATTAGAAACGATGGTGCAGCTTGGAGTTTACTGGCTGGAAAACAATGGTTCTTTTTTATTGTTTCTGTTTTAGCATTAGGATTAATGATTTATTACTTTTATAAATATAGAACAAACATGGGCTATAAGTTCAGCATTACATTGATGATTGCTGGAACATTAGGCAACTTTATTGATCGATTGAGATTTGGTTATGTTGTTGATATGTTTCAAACAGATTTTGTTAACTTTCCAATTTTTAACGTGGCGGATACTGCGTTAACAGTTGGCGTTATCATTTTATTAATAATTGTTTTAAAGGAAGACGATAAATGACAGAATTAGTAATTCAAGATGAGACAGGACGTCTCGATAAGGTTATTGCGAAGTTAATGCCTGAAATATCTAGATCAAAAGTACAACGCTGGATTGAAAGTGGCGATATTTTAGTTAATGGTAAAACAGAAAAGACTAAATATGCCGTCCAACCAGGAGATAAAATTAATTTAGTAGAACCTGAACCAGTTGAGTTAGATTTAATACCACAAGATATCCCATTAGACATTGTTTATGAAGATGATGATGTTATTGTTGTGAATAAACCGCAAGGTATGGTTGTTCATCCATCACCGGGGCATGCAGATGGTACATTAGTTAATGCATTATTATTCCATAGTCCTTTATCAACAATTAATGGTGCCTTTAGACCAGGAATTGTTCATCGAATTGATAAGGATACTTCTGGACTTTTAATGGTTGCTAAAAATGATAAAGCACATCAATCATTAGCTGCTCAATTGAAAGCAAAAACGAATATTCGTGAATATATTGCTTTAGTACACCAACCGATTAAAGAAGAATCAGGAATTATTAAAGCACCACTCGGTCGTTCACCAAAAGATCGTATGAAGCAAGCGGTTGTTAAAGATGGACGTCCAGCAGTGACACATTTTAAAGTGGAAAAAAATTATGAAAACTACTCACTTATTAAGTGTCAGTTAGAAACAGGTCGTACACATCAAATTCGTGTTCACATGCAATATATTGGGCACCCAGTTGTAGGTGATCCCTTATATGGGTCACGTAAAACAATTAAAGGGCATGGTCAATTTTTACATGCAGCTAAGCTTGGATTTAAGCATCCAACAACGGGTAAAGAGCTTATTTTTGAAGTACCAATCCCACCTATTTTTAAAAGTACGCTGGATTATCTTGACAAAACAAACGCTATCAGGTAACATGAAAATCAATAAAGTTCCTTTAAAATAGTCCTGTGAGACTAAAAGGTAATGTGCGAATAGATTTCTTTTCTAGAAGTCTGCCTCTTAGTCTAAGTATTTTTAGATTAGGGGGCTTTTTTATTGGAAAAAAGGAGGAATACTAGATGGCAAAAGAAGTAGTAGATTCGTTAGGTATGAAACGTGCTTTAACCAGAATGACATACGAAATTATTGAAAAGAATAAAGGTATTGATAATCTGGTACTGATTGGAATCAAAACAAGAGGCATCTATTTAGCAAGACGAATTGCGGATCGCTTAAAACAACTTGAAGGTGCTGATGTTTCAGTGGGTTCACTAGATATTGCACTTTATCGTGATGACCGACATGATGCAAGTTTAGGTAATGAACCAACTGTTAATACGCAAGGTGAACAAATTGATTTTGATATTACAGGTAAGCAAGTTATATTAATTGATGATGTTTTATATACTGGACGTACAATTAGAGCTGCACTTGATGCTTTAATGGATCAAGGAAGACCTCAAACTATTAATTTAGCCGTTCTTGTTGATCGAGGCCATAGAGAATTACCAATAAGAGCTGATTATGTTGGGAAAAATATTCCTACCTCGTCAGATGAACAAGTATCAGTTTCAGTAGAAGAAATTGATGGCAAAGACTCAATTGAAATTGAAAGAATTAAATAATAAATCGTTAAGATGTTCCAGAGAGAGCAAACGATTTAGAAATCTATTAGGGAATAACGTAGGCCCAAACTAGATTTCAACTTCGAACGCATCTCTCTATAGAGGTGCGTTTTTTATATAGAAAGGAAATGAGAAAATGAAAGAAAAGTTTAGAAATGATGATGCTGTACTTGATATCCATGATAGACCATCATTTGGGCAATGGATGGGATTATCAATTCAACATTTGTTCACGATGTTTGGAGCAACAGTTTTAGTACCTATTCTAGTCGGTTTGAACCCAAGTATTGCTTTATTTAGTTCAGGTGTAGGTACTTTGGTTTATATCGGAATTACAAATGGTAAAATTCCAGCTTACCTTGGTTCAAGTTTTGCTTTTATTGCGGTTATGCAAATGTTAATGAAAACATCCGGTTATCCGGCGGTTGCTCAAGGAACGATTGCAGCTGGATTAGTTTATCTGATTGTTTCAATTATTATCGGAAAAGTTGGTTCAGGTTGGCTTGATCGTATTTTACCACCAGTTGTCGTGGGGCCAGTTGTCATGGTCATCGGATTATCTATGGCAACAACAGCAGCAAGTAACGCGATGTTAAAATCGGGTACTTATGATATTAAATATGTTTGGGTCGCAATCTTCACCCTGGCCATTACAATATTTTTCAATATGTATCTTAAAGGATTCATTAGTTTAATTCCCATTTTATTAGGAATTGTCTGTGGCTACATTATGGCCGTCTTATGTGGAATCGTTGATTTTTCTACGGTAGAAAAGGCAAATTGGCTTACATTACCTGCATTCGATGTTGCATTTATAAATTACCAACCTAAAATTTATTGGAGCGCCATTATTGGTATGGCACCAATCGCATTTGTCACAATGACTGAGCATATGGGTCATATAATGGTTTTAAATAAATTAACGAAAAGAAACTTTTTCAAGGATCCTGGACTAAATAGAACCCTTTTCGGTGATGGTGTATCATCAATTATTGCTGGATTTGTTGGAGGTCCTCCAACAACTTCGTACGGTGAAAATATTGGTGTTTTAGCCATGACTAAGGTTCATAGTATTTGGGTGATTGGTGGCGCCGCATTCTTCGCCATTGTCTTTAGTTTCGTTGGAAAAATTAGTGCTTTGATTCAAAGTATTCCAGGACCAGTTATTGGTGGTATTAGTTTTCTACTCTTTGGTGTTATTGCTTCAAGTGGGTTAAGAATCTTAATCGATAATCAAATTGATTATGATAAAAAGCATAATCTGATGATTACTGCCAGTATCCTAGTGTTAGGAATTGGTGGCATGTACTTAAAAGTAGGCGATTTACAATTAACAAGTATTGCACTTGCAACAGTAGTAGGTATTGCACTAAACCTTATTTTACCTAAAGAAGCTAAAAGCGAAAAATAATAGGAGATGATATTTTGTTAGATAAAAAGACAAATTTAGTTCAGTTACAACATTTAGTATCAATCGAGGATCTATCTACAGAAGAAGTTGAAGCATTAATTGAAAGAGCTGAAAAGTTTAAACGAAATCCGTCATTATTTAACTTAAAACATCCTATCTTTACAACAAATTTATTTTTTGAAAATAGTACCAGAACACATAGTAGCTTTGAAGTAGCTGAGCAACGTATGAAATTAAACATTGTCTCATTTAATCCAAGTATTAGTGCACTCAGTAAAGGTGAAACTTTATACGATACTGTTTTAACAATGGGTGCTATTGGGACTCAAATCGCAGTTATCCGCCATCCTGAGAATGAATATTATCAACAATTAATTGGTGATAATGATTTGGGAGTTGGTATTATCAATGGTGGAGATGGGAGTGGACAACATCCTTCACAATGTTTACTCGATATGATGACGATTAAAGAAGAGTTTGGGACATTTAAAGACTTAAAAGTTGCAATTGTAGGAGATTTAACTAATTCGAGAGTTGCTAAAAGTAATATGCAATTATTAAAAAAATTAGGTGCTTCATTATACTTTTCAGGTCCAAAGGAATGGTTTTCTGAAGAATTTGAAGCATACGGTCAGTATTTAGAAATGGACGAATTAGTTGGTGAAGTTGATGTTATGATGATGCTACGTGTCCAACATGAGCGTCATACGGATGATAGTAAATTTTCGAAAAAGAATTATCATGAAAAATTTGGATTAAGTATTGAACGCGGTAAAAAATTAAAAAAACAAACAATTATTAT
Source organism: Dellaglioa sp. CoH-56-MRSF-11 (assembly GCF_056782135.1). The sequence continues at coordinate 215,727 of NZ_JBXAYE010000002.1, forward strand.
GCATCCGGGTCCGATTAATAGAGATGTAGAATTAGCCAGTGAATTAGTTGAATGTGAACAATCACGATTTGTAAAACAAATGACGAATGGGGTATTTGTTAGAATGGCCATTTTAGAAGCTGTCATTAACGGACGTCATTTAATGGAGGCTAATAGAGCATGAAGAAATTAATTAAAAACGGAACCGTTTTTTTGAATCATAGTTTTAGCCAACAAGATATCTTGATTGAAGACGACAAAATTAAAGCAATTGGCACTAATTTAGCTGATGAACTGTTAAATGTTGATTTAGTTATTGATGCAGAACATTTAATTGTTGTACCCGGGTTAATTGACGTTCATGTCCATTACAGGGAACCTGGATTTGAATACAAAGAGACGATTAAGACAGGAAGTCAGGCCGCTGCCCGAGGTGGTTTTACCACAGTAGGAGCCATGCCTAATTTAGATCCTGTTCCTGATACGTTAGAACATTTTGCTGAAATAAAGCGACGTAATCAAAAAGACGGACAAGTACATATTTCCCAATATGCTGCAATTACCAAAGGTAGAACTTCTGAAGAATTAGTAAATTTTGGAGAATTAAAAAAAGCCGGGGCATTCGCCTTTACAAATGATGGCTCAGGTATTCAGACAGCTGGAACAATGTATCTTGCAATGAAAGAAGCAGTAAAGGTTAATTTACCACTTGTCTCTCATGTTGAAGATAACTCATTATTATTTGGTGGCGTCATGAACGAAGGTGTTCGTGCAAAAAATCTAGGGCTACCTGGTATTATGGGGGTTGTAGAATCATCACAATTAGCCCGAGATTTAATGCTTGCACAAAAAACGGGTGTTCACTATCATATGTGTCACGTTTCTACAAAAGAAAGTGTGGAATTAATTCGACTTGCTAAGAGTCATGGAATTAATGTTTCCTGTGAAGTTTCACCACATCATTTATTATTAACGGATTCAGACATTCATATGGATAATGGTAATTTTAAAATGAACCCCCCATTACGAACTGAAGAAGATCGCCTAGCTTTGATCGAGGGATTATTAGATGGCACAATCGATATGATTGCGACAGATCATGCACCACATAGTGAAGATGAAAAACGCGGTAGCATGCTTAATGCCGCTTTTGGTATAACTGGAAGTGAAACGGCCTTTCCGTTGTTATATACAAGAATGGTTAAAACAGGGATTTTAACATTAGCCCAACTTATTGTTCTAATGAGTGAAGCGCCAGCCAAACAGTTTAATCTAAATGGTGGTACGTTTGAGCCTGGTTCAGTAGCAGATATTGCAATTTTTGATATCAAAAATGAGCAAACAATTAATGAAGCAGATTATGTCTCAAAAGGTAAAAATAGTCCTTTTACAGGGCAAAAAATTTATGGGAAAACAATGTTAACGCTAGTTAGCGGTGAAATCAAATATGATAGTCGAAAGGTTGAGTAAATCATGAAACGATTCTTAATTTTAGAAGACGGAAGTATTTTTAAAGGATTTAGTTTTGGAGCAATGGCCTCAACTACTGGCGAAGTCGTTTTTACGACTGGAATGACAGGGTACCAAGAAACGATTACAGATCAATCATTCAGTAATCAAATTATCACGTTTACTAATCCTATTATTGGTAATTATGGTGTTAATTTGGATGATTATGAATCAATAGAACCTTCATGCAAGGGCGTTATCGTTAATAATGTTGCTAGGGTTTCTAGCAATTGGCGTCAACAATTAACCTTAGATGAATTTTTAAAACAGAAGGATATTCCTGGAATATATGGCATTGATACACGCGAATTAACAAAGAAATTACGAAATGTAGGAACGATGAAAGGAAGCATTATTGATTCCGATGCTGATTTAAATCATGCCTTTGATGCAATGAGTGCAACTGTACTCAACCAAAATATCGTCCAACAAGTTTCAACGATTAAACCCTATCCTAATCCTGGAACAAAATTAAACATTGTATTAGTCGATTTTGGGTTAAAGCACAGTATTTTGCGAGAGTTATCTAAGCGTGATTGCAACGTAATTGTTTTACCGTATAATGCAACTGCAAAACAAATATCTGATTTACAACCTGATGGTGTCCTATTATCGAATGGGCCAGGGGATCCCAAAACTTTACCGGAGGTTGTTGAGATGATCAAAATGATACAACCTAAATTTCCGATTTTTGGTATTTGTTTAGGACATCAGTTACTAGCACTAGCAAACGGTGCAGATACATATAAAATGAAATTCGGACATCGTGGATTTAATCATCCGGTTAGAGAAATTGCAACTGGACGAATTGATTTCACCTCACAAAATCATGGATTTGCGGTGGATAGCGATTCTATCGATTCAGATAAACTGATAGTGACACATCGTGAAATTAATGACGAGTCTGTTGAAGGAATTAAACATAAAACTGATCCAGCATTTAGTGTCCAATTTCATCCGGATGCTGCGCCTGGTCCACATGATGCAGATTATTTATTTGATGAATTTATTGAAATGATAAACCGAGTTGGGAGAAAATAAATATGCCTAAGAGAAATGATATCCATAAAATAATGGTTCTTGGATCTGGTCCTATTATTATTGGTCAGGCCGCAGAGTTTGATTATTCTGGTACACAAGCTTGTTTATCTTTAAAAGAAGAGGGTTACGAAGTTGTTTTAGTGAATTCCAATCCAGCTACAATTATGACGGATAAAGAAGTTGCAGACGAAGTGTACATTGAACCTTTAACGGTAGAATCAGTTTCAGGTATTTTACGTAAAGAGTATCCAGATGCCATTGTACCAACTTTAGGTGGTCAAATTGGCCTTAATTTAGCTATGGAATTGTCTCAATCAGGTATATTAGATGAATTAAACATTGAATTATTAGGTACTAAATTAAAATCAATTGATCAAGCTGAAGATCGTGAACAATTTAAACAATTAATGCAAGAGTTAAATGAACCCGTTCCGGAATCACTAACTGTTGAAACCTTAGAGAGTGCGCTAGAATTTGCAGATATTGCAGGATACCCAGTTATTGTTAGACCTGCATTTACAATGGGTGGGACTGGTGGTGGTCTATGTAAAACAGCTGAAGAACTTAGTAAAACGGTTGTTAATGGATTAGAGCTATCACCAACAACACAATGCTTGATAGAAAAGAGTATTGCAGGATACAAGGAAATTGAATTTGAGGTTATGCGAGACCACGCTGATAATGCAATTGTTGTTTGTAGCATGGAAAATTTTGATCCTGTTGGTATTCATACAGGAGACTCTATTGTCTTTGCACCAACTCAAACCTTATCTGATAGAGAGTATCAGATGTTACGAGACGTATCCTTGAAATTAATTAGGGCCTTAAAAATAGAAGGTGGTTGTAATGTACAACTTGCTCTAGATCCTCATAGTTTTAAATATAATATTATAGAAGTTAATCCGCGTGTAAGTCGTTCATCAGCATTAGCTTCAAAAGCAACGGGATACCCAATTGCGAAGATAGCTGCCAAAATAGCAGTTGGATTGAATTTAGATGAGATTTTAAATCCAGTGACTAAAACAACTTTTGCTGAATTCGAACCAGCATTGGACTACGTTGTTGCTAAAATACCACGTTGGCCATTTGATAAGTTCAATCGAGCAAATCGTTCACTTGGAACGCAAATGAAGGCAACTGGTGAGGTTATGGCAATTGGTCGTAATATGGAAGAAAGCTTGTTAAAAGCAGTTCGATCTTTAGAAATTGATGAAGATTACTTGTGCTTAGATAATGCTCAAAATGCAACTGACTCCCAACTTGAAAACCAGTTGGTTAATGCAACTGACCAGAGATTGTTTTATTTAACAGAAGCAATACGTCGCGGGTACACAATTGAAGAAATTGAAAAACTAACAAAAATAAATTTAGTCTTTTTGGATAAATTAAAACACATAGTCGAAATTGAAATGTCGCTAAGTATCAATATTAAAGATATTGACGTCCTTATTGAAGCTAAAAAACATGGTTTTAGTGATAAAGTTATTGCTGATATTTGGCACGAAACTTCGGAGGATATTAGAAAGTTTAGAATAGAAAATAATATTATTCCAGTTTATAAAATGGTTGATACCTGTGCTGCGGAATTTGAATCAGCCACACCATACTTTTATAGTACGTACGAACATGAGAATGAGAGTTTAAAGAGTAAAAAACAAGCAATTATGGTTATTGGTTCTGGTCCCATTAGAATTGGTCAAGGTGTTGAATTTGATTACGCAACAGTTCATTGTGTTAGAGCTATCCGTGACGCAGGATATGAAGCAATTATCATGAATAGTAATCCAGAAACCGTTTCAACTGATTTTTCAATCGCTGATAAATTATATTTTGAACCATTAACATTGGAAGATGTTTTAAATGTGATTGATGTTGATAAACCTTTAGGTGTAATCGTTCAGTTTGGTGGACAGACAGCAATTAATCTTGCTGCGGGATTACAACAGTATGGCATTAAAATATTAGGAACGTCTGTTAACAATTTGGATCGTGCTGAGGATAGAGAGTCATTCAACCGAGCGATTAAGCATCTAGGATTAAAACAACCCATTGGTAAGACTGCAATAACACAAGAAGATGTGCTTAAGCGAGCAACAGAAATCGGTTATCCCGTTCTTGTTAGACCTAGCTATGTTTTAGGTGGACGTGCAATGGAGATTGTTCAAAATCAGGTTGAACTCGAATTATATTTGCTAAATAACGTTAAAATCGCACCACAACATCCAATCTTAATTGATAGTTATCTTGAAGGTATTGAGTGTGAAGTAGATGCAATTTGTGATGGTGTTTCTGTCTTAATTCCAGGAATTATGGAGCATATTGAACATGCTGGAATTCATTCAGGCGACTCAATGGCTGTATATCCATCACAACATCTATCAGACAAGATTAAAGCAGAAATCGTTAATGCAACTAAAAAGATTGCACTTGAACTAAAATGTGTGGGATTAATGAACCTTCAATTTATTGTGCATCAAGATGAACTTTATATTTTAGAAGTTAATCCACGTGCCAGTCGTACCGTTCCATTTTTAAGTAAAGTAACAGGTATTAAAATGACCCAGGTAGCGACTAAAATTATATTAGGTTATGATTTGCAAGAACAAGGTTACCAGGATGGTTTATACCCAGAATCTAGTTCTGTTCATGTAAAAGCGCCTGTGTTCTCATTTAGTAAATTGAATGATGTTGATCCATTTCTAGGACCAGAAATGAAATCAACCGGGGAAGTTATGGGAACGGATCAAACATTTTCTAAAGCACTCTGCAAAGCATTAGTAGCCGCTAATATTAGTTTATCAGGTAATGGTTCCGTATTAGTAAATGTTAACGACAAAAATAAAAATGCTATATTACCACTTGTTCAACGATTTGTTTTACTTGGTTACAAAGTTTTAACATTACCAAAAATGGTTGATTTCTTTTTAGATAATCAGATTAAAACGTTTACCAGTACAGAGGCATTAAGCGTTAACCGACAATTAGATGATATTAATAATTTGTTACAAACTGGAACCGTTCAATTTGTTATCGATACACTATCAGATGATCACGATAAAGCATCATATGGTTATCAAACGCGTAAAATATCAGTAATGCAACATATTCCATTGTTTACATCTTTACAAACTGTTGATGTACTTATTCAAGCGTTAGAAAGCCAGTCATTTTCAGTAGCAGCACTATAAAAATTAAGGGGAGTAGATAATGATTAATCGACCTATCATTGCTTTAGATTTTCAGAATAGAATGCAAACGACAGATTTTTTACAGTTATTTCCTCAAGATGAACAACTATTTGTTAAAGTTGGTATGGAATTGTTTTACAGTGAAGGAACTCGTTTTGTTGAAGAATTAATTGATCAGGGGCATGACATTTTTCTTGATTTAAAATGTCATGATATTCCAAATACTGTTCGGCAAACTATGACCAGTTTAAGTCGACTAGGTATTTCATTAACAACAGTCCATGCGGCTGGTGGCGTTGAAATGATGAAATATGCATTAGATGGATTAGACCAAGGTAATTCCTCAATAAAAATGCCGAAAATAATCGCAATTACACAATTAACTTCTACCAGCCAAGAACAACTAGAAACGGAACAATTGGTTGAACGACCATTAATTGAAAGTGTCGTTAATTACGCTAAGTTAACAGAATTAGCTGGATTAGCGGGTGTTGTTTGTTCAGCACAAGAAGCTAAAATAATTAAGGAAGCAACTTCCAAAAACTTTTTGGCAGTCACACCTGGAATACGATTGGAAGGGCAGGCAGTAAGTGATCAAAAAAGAGTAATGACACCAGCTGCTGCAAAAAGAAATCAAAGTAGCGCCATCGTTGTCGGACGATCAATAACGCAAGCAGTAGATCCGTTTGCTGCTTACCAAGCAATCAAAAAAATGTGGGAGGAAGCTTAAATGAATTTAGCAGAGACAGTTGCCAGTGATTTATTAGAGATTGGTGCCGTAACTTTATCGCCAAAGAAGCCGTTTATTTGGGCAAGTGGACTAAAAAGTCCAATTTATTGTGATAATCGGTTAACGATTAGTTATCCTGAAATTCGTACTAGAATCGCTAAAGGCATAGCAGGTATTATTCGTGAAAAATATCCTGATACAGAGGTAATTGCAGGAACGGCAACTGCAGGAATACCCCATGCAGCATGGATTGCTAATGAATTAAATTTACCGTTAATTTATGTTAGAACAAAGCCTAAAGATCATGGTACTGGTCAACAAATTGAAGGACGATTAATCAAAGGACAAAAAACTATTTTAATTGATGATCTCATTTCAACTGGTGGAAGTGTTATTCAAGCAGTTAATGCAGCAAAAAATGAAGGCGCTGATGTTCTAGGTGTCATCGGTATTTTTAGTTATGAACTAGCGGCAAGTACGACAAATTTTGCTGATATTAAAACACCTTTTGAGACATTAACTAATTATTCAACACTTATTAAAGTAGCTAAGGAACAAGAAAAAATTAATTCTGATGAAAAATTATTATTGGATAAATGGCGTATCAATCCAAGTAATTGGTTATAGTAAAAAAGTTTCAACTAAGAATAATTTCTTAGTTGAAACTTTTTATTTACGACGCATAGCCATAATTTTTTGTAAGTCTGGTGTAATAAAGGTTGAGTTTTGACCTTCGTAGACAACAAAACCTGGCTTTGAGCCATTGGGCTTTTTAATCCGTTTAACTTGGATATAATCTACTGGAACAGATGCTGATTGACGATATTTTGAGAAATAAGCAGCTAAGTTAGCCGCTTCTGTGACTGTTTCATCACTAGGATTAGAACTGTGAATAATTACATGGGAACCAGGAATGTTTTTAGCATGTAGCCAGATGTCAGATTTATTGGCTGTCTTCATGGTTAGTTGATCATTTTGAAGATTATTCTTACCAACAGAGATAAGGGTTCCATCTGTTGCATAATATTCATCTGGTTTACTTATTTTAATTTTAATTGCTTTTTTATTTTTATTCAATTTTTGTTCTTTTAATAAACCTTGTTGTTGTAATTCAACCTTAATATCTGGTAAGTCTTTAGGTTCAGCTAACTCGATTTCTGATTGAATTTCTTCTAAGTAAGCAATTTCTTTTTTATTTAGGAGAAGTTGCTCATTAACAAATATAACTGCATTCTTTTGTTTTTGATATTTTTTAAAATATTTTTGTGCATTTTTTGAAGGTGAAATTTGATTGGATAATTGAATGGTCATTTCTTTTTCATTATCATAGAAATTAGGTAATGAAACTTCTGTCATTCCTTGTTTAACTAAGTGAAGATAAGTAGTTAATAATTCACCTTGGACCCGTAATTGATCCGCTGTTTCAGTATTTTTTAAAGTTTTTTCTAATTTTTTTTGTTTACCACGGTTCTTTTTGAGCTCATTTTTAACAACGCGGATTAAATGGCTACCTTGTTGTTGAACGCGGTCTTTATTTGCTTTATCGAGATAGTAAGTATCCAGCATTTCGCTTAATGAATCGAATTCTTGACCAGTACCAATTTCTTTATTTGGAATGGCCGAAAAATCAAGACGTTTGCCAGATAAAATAGTTGGTGTCGGTGTATCAAATTGTGTGAAGAAAGTTGACCAGCTGACACTAGGGTCTTCAACATTAGTATGAAGTGCAGTTGCAAGATCTAAACTAGATTGACCAGCGAGACCTTGATAGCTATTTTGAAGTTCCTTCGCTAGGACTTCCTTATTTGGAAACTCGGATAAAAGTTTTTTAAATGTATCAGTTGTATCTGTAAATGGATTTAATTTATCTTGAGCTGGTGGCTGACGATAGGTTGCACCAGGTATTAGCATACGATATCGATTTTGGTCTGAACTAATATGTTTAATGGTATCCAAAACCTTATCATTAGTTGGATTAATTAGTAGACAATTACTATAACGTCCCATCATTTCTAAACTTAAAATTAGAGGTTGTTCATCACCAAGTTCATTTCTAGTTAAAAATGAAAAATTAATAATACGATCATTAGCAATCTGATCAATTGCTACAAGTTGACCGCTCTCTAAATATTTACGAAGCATCATAGTAAAATTAGTTGGTGTTTTAGGATTTGAATAGGGAATATTTGTAATTTGTGCACGAGCATAACTTGAATGTGCAGATAATAGTAAGGGTTGATTCTTTCTATTTGCACGAATTGTAATAATAACCTCATTAGGGTAGGGTTGTGATATTTTTGAGACCCGACCACCGATTAGTTTGGTTCTTAGTTCACTAATCATTGCATGAGTAAAAACGCCATCAAATGACATTTAATCAACTCACTTTCTATAAAATATGTTTAATAACTACAAGTGTAACGTTTTAAACGATAAATCGCAAAGAATCATTATTGAATAGTTTTCTTGCCATTTTTAGTCTATATATTGTATAATGCAAGGTATATCGAATTTAAGGGGTCAACAAAATGAAAACAAGTCTTGAAAACTTACTATCAATTGATAAACAGTATAAAGTGATTTTACAACGTTTAACTAAAAAAAATCAATTAACAATATCTGAGTGGCAGTTATTAAAGAAAATAAGTGCTAAATTTAACACACAGGAAAAATTGGCCGTAGAAACAGATCTAGATATCTCAACACTAAGTCGACAATTAAAACGCTTAGTTGAAAAAGAAATGCTTGATAAGCATAGTATCGGTGACGATAAACGCCAATTGATTTATACAATGACTGAAATCGGCGTTGAGTCGTCAAAAGCAGTTGATAAAGGTTTTACTGAACTTGAAGCAACTATTTTTGAAAAGTGGCCAGAAGATGAACAAAATTTATTAAGAATATTATTAAATCGCTTAGACAAAAGTCTAACGAGGACTGACGTTTAAACCGTCATAAAATGAGGTGTTTAATTAATGAAAATAGCAATTGTAACAGATAGTACTTCGTACCTATCTAAAGATCAGATTGAAGAGAACAATATTACTATAATTCCTATCCCAGTCATTATTGACAATAAAATTTATAATGAAGGCGTTGATATTACAACTGAAGGATTCTATGAAAAATTAAAGACATCTGCATCCTTTCCAAGTACCTCACAGCCTTCTGTTGGGGAAATGATTAACTTATATGATAAATTAGGTAGCGAAGGCTATGATATTATTTTAAGTATTCATTTAACAAATACAATTTCAGGATTTATTGATAATTTAAAAAATATAGCACCAACAATTGAGTCAACTCGTGTGATACCGTATGATTCTGGTATCACAGTTATGTTAATGGGATATTTAGCTTTGGAAGCTGCTAAAATGGCTAAAGAAGATGCCTCTATCGATGATATCATTGCCCGATTAGATGATTTGAAGACAACGTTAGGTGAATATTTCATTGTTGATGATTTGCAAAATCTTGTACGAGGCGGTCGTTTGTCTAATGCTTCAGCCTTTATTGGAAGTGTTCTTAAAATTAAGCCAATTTTAACATTTGATAGTGTTTCAAATAAAATTGTTGCATTTGAAAAGATTAGATCAACTAAGAAGGCAATTAAGCGTGTAGAAGATTTATTTGAAGAGCATCGTGCATCTGTTGATTATCCTTTACGTGGACTTATTATTCATGCAAATGATGAAACGTCAGCAATTAAGTGGCAGACTAAAATGAAGAAGAAATATCCTGATATGACATTTGATATCAGTTACTTTGGACCAGTCATTGGGACACATTTAGGTGAAAAAGCATTAGCATTAGCGTGGATTAAAGACTTTGATCAAGCTTAAGAGTTATTAAAACTAACAACCGGTTTAATCGGTTGTTAGTTTTTTGTTTTCAAATAATAATTAAGATGTAACTGTGACTAGATAATAGTATGTCGGAGAAAATAATTTTAAGTTAATAGATAAAGTTTAAAAGCATCAAATGAGTGGTAAATTGAGACTTATCATATTAACACTATCCAACTTTAGTTAAAACACACAATTTAATGAAAGTTTAGTAGCGCAATATCTTACTGATTTTAAACAAGTCTATTTAAATTATCATTCGTTTTGTATTTGTATCTCGCTCATTTTATTTTATGTAAATATAATTTGTTCATCATAAAATATATTTACAATTATTATTCTCCAATAAATTATATAATTAACACTAATATTTGTAGATACATATCAAGCATGACGACCATAATTTGCCAAATTATGGTATTAGCTATATAAGGATTACTTAAAATCTAAAGTATTAAATATATTAGTTATTTTGTGAATAAACACTAATTTTAAATAATATGTATCATACTGTTTGATATAAGAACATTTTGCGTTCAACTTTCATTAAAGTTGAATTGTAACTCTTTAATGTGTTATTCTCTACGTATTAAACTATCCGTTATAATGAGGTGTATTTTTGAGAAAAGAAAAATATTTAGAATTAATTGAGAATGAATTACAGTACCAACCTTGGTATGCGCAGGAATACTATCAATCTAAATCTACAATCCCCCTATCCAATGCAACGTTATATCAATATTTAACAGAGTTTAGACGTTTTTTTGATTGGTTACTGGCAGAAGGTATTGTTAACGAAAAATCAATTAAGACAATCGATATTAGTGTTTTAGAACATTTAAAAAAGGAAGATATGGAACTATATAAATCCTCCCTACTTTCTAGAAGTAAATCAAATAATGCAAATAGCAACACACAACTCTCTAGGAGCACTGTAAATCGTTCTCTAACAGCGATTTCTTCATTGTTCAGGTATCTTTCTGAAGAAACGGAAAAAGAAGATGGAGAGCCATATTTTTATCGTAATGTGATGAAAAAAATTACTGTCGTAAAAGATAACGAAACGTTTGCTACACGTGCAGCAAATATTAAAGATAAATTAATGCTTGGAACTGAAGATCGTGATTATATTAACTTTATTGATCAAAAATATGCCGATTTGTTAAAGCCTAAAGGTCTTTCCTTTTTCAAACGGGATAAAGATCGCGATATTGCTATTAACGCTTTAATGCTAGGTAGTGGTTTACGGGTTTCAGAAGTTGCAAATAGTGACCTACCTGATTTAAATTTAAAAACAAATAATATTACCGTCATTCGAAAAGGTGGCAAGAAGGATACTGTGCCAATTGCACCGTGGGTAATCCCCTATCTTGTTAAATATATTGAAGTGCGTACAATGAACTATAAAGTAGATAAAATGGAAAAAGCCCTATTTTGTTCATCATATCGTGGAATTGGAAAACGCATTGAGAGTGGTACAATTGAAAAATTGGTAGCCAAGTACTCATCTGCATTTAAAGTCCGTGTTACGCCGCATAAACTACGCCATACACTCGCTTCTAAATTGTACCTAGAGACGAAGAATGAACAACTTGTAGCAACACAATTGGGTCAGAGTTCGACAAGTGCAACTGCGTTATATACCCATATGATTGATGAAGAACAACGGAATGCTATTAATAAATTATAAAATAAAAACGATTAACTCGATATTGAGTTAATCGTTTTTATTTTATGACTTTCCTTCCCATTCAGATTTGAAATTCTCAAGGAAATCTAACATAATTTGATGTCTATTTTTAGCCATTCGTTTTCCTGGTTCAGTGTTCATTGTTTCTGTAAGTGTCAATAACTTTTCGTAGAAATGGTTAATGACCGTTTGATTCTCAATATTCCTGTATTCTTCTGGGGTCATATTTCTTCTTGGACCACGATGTGGATCATATATTTTACTGCCAACATGTCCACCGTAATAAAAAGTTCTAGCAATACCGACAGCACCAATTGCATCTAATCGATCAGCATCTTGAACAACTTTTGCTTCTTCGGGCAAGTTAATAGTATTATCGTTCAATTGGTTTTTAAAAGAAATTGATTTAATAATTATTAAAATATCATTAATTTGAAGTGAAGTTAAATCAATAGATGTTAAAAAATTTGTTAAATTAGTTACTTCTTCTTTAACATTATCGACTACTTTATCATCAATTACGTCATGTAAATAACTACTAAGAACAATTATTAAATAATTGATATTATGAATTTCTGAGGCAATCGTTTTTGAATTTGTAACGACTCGTTCAATATGAGCAAAGTCATGTCCAGAAGTATCTGACGCTAATTTATTTTGCGTATATATTTTAACTGCTTGAATTTGTTCTTCAGGTAGCATCCTAAATTCTCCTTAAAATAAAAAAGCTTAGAGATAAAGTCTAAACTTTTAAGATTTTTTATTAAGCTTCAAAAACAGCTTGTAATTGAGGAACAACTTGTTTTTTTCTTGAAACAACACCAGGTAATGACAATTTGTTATCAGAAAGTTTTGTGTTGAAGGCTTTTTCAACCATTTCTTTAGGTTCTCCAACAACTAATAGTTCTGAATCACTGTCTAGGATATTTGTAACTAATAGTAAGAATAAATCATAATTATTAGCTTTACTATCATCTTCAATCGCTGAAACTAGTGCAGCTTCACGGTTAAAAACTTCTTCTAAATCAACGGTATTAACTTGAGCAACACGTACTGTTTTACCAGCCATATCAAAAGATTTGGCATCTCCGTTAATCAATTCTGTTTCAGTTTTGCTAGATAAATTAGTTCCAGCTTTTAACATATCTAATCCGTATACATTGTAATCAGTGTTACTAATTTTAGAAAGTGCTTTAGTTGCTTCAATATCAACTGGAGTCGTTGTAGGTGATTTGAATAACAATGTATCAGAAATAATAGCTGACATCATTAATCCTGCAATATTAGCAGGAATTTCAATATTGTTTTCATTAAACATTTTCCATAGGATGGTACTTGAACAACCGACAGCCTCTGCGCGGAAATTAAGAGGCATATTGGTTGTGAAATTAGCAATACGATGATGATCGACAACGTCTGTTACAACAAGATCAGCGATATCAGAAACACTTTGTTGAGATTCATTATGATCAACTAACATAACTGATTCAACCTCATTTTTAGCTGTTTCAATAATTCTTGGTTCAGGTTCATTAAAGTAATCTAAAACAAATTTTGTTTCTTCACTTAATGTTCCTAAGGTAACGGCTTCAGTATCGAAACCTAATTTATTTTGTAGATATGAGAATGCTTTAGCAGCTACAACTGCGTCTGTATCAGGACTTTGATGTCCAAAAATTAATTGTTTAGTCATTATTATAATCTCCTTTTTATTTGTTAATTTCTTTAAGTCGAGTCATGTAATCTTTTTCTTCTAAAAATTTATCAAATGCATTTAAAAAATGTTCATTTCTAGGAATTTCATCTTTATCTTTTCTAAAGACAAATGACAAATCAAATTTTATTTCTGGATCAAAATGAGATGTCCAAAGGTCTTTGCTTTCAGGATGAGCCGTTAAAAATGAAGTTGGTAATGCTGAATAAGCATGTGTTGCACGAGCAAATTTTAAAATCTGTGTGGGTGATGTAAATCTAGCAACACTCTTTGGCAGGTTAACTAATTGATTTTGATAAATTGTTTTAATTGTTTTATCAAGATAATAATCACTTGGATAAGTGACCCAAACATTATCAATTGTTTCTTGAAGTCTAACTTTCTTTTTAGAAGATAACTTTTCATTATGATGTAAAAACAATAAATCTTCAGTAAAGATTTTCTTACTTTCGTATGGTTTCCAGTTTTTAATACTTTCATCTGGAAGATACATAATAGCTAAATCAATTTTATTATTCTCAAGTTCACTCCAAATTTCTTTACGCGTTAGTAAATGGAATGACACAATAATATCTGGATTATTTTTATAGTACTGGATAACAAAATCATCAAACACTTCGTCTTCGATTGAAGCCAAAATCCCGATAGTAATTTCTCCTTGTGTTGCACTTGTTGATTGTTGAATTTCATTCGTTGCTTTATTTAATGTTTCATAGATTTGGTGTGTTGCATCTAGCATTGTATAGCCAGCATCAGAAAGATGTAATTTTTTACCAACAGAATAAAAAAGTGGTGCACCAACTGTTCTTTCTAATTTTTTAATTTGCTGTGTTAATGCAGGTTGTGTGATTCCTAATATTTGGGCTGCTTGCGTATAATTCATTATATCTGCAAGCTGTAAAAAATATGTTAACGTTTTTGATGAAAATATATTTTCTTGCTTTGTTTTCATATTAGCGTGATCTCCTCAGTTCTAGAAATTAATAGTCATATTAGTATAATAAGCGTAATAAAAAAAAAGAGCAAACAAATTTGCCTTTTTTTAACAATTTAATTATTAATTAATCTCATTTAAATTATTAGGTATTCCTAATTGTTCTGTATCAATAACAAATGAACCATTTGAATATCTATCAGATAGCGGATATGACATTGGTTCGATAATAAATTCATTGCCACTTTCAGTAAGGGCATTTAAATTCACATCTTTAGTAATGAGTTTCATGCCAACGACTCTATGAGGTTCCTTCTTAAGCTCTCTAAGAACAAGAACGCCACGTTTCGCCCTACTTGTCGAGCTCACTTCTGATACAGCCATACGCTTAAATGAACCGCGCTGTGTTAATAATCCAATCTGACTATGTTCAGTTACTAAACAAGTAGCGGCAACATAATCATCCTTCTTAAGATTCATCGCGATTACACCAGCTGCTTTAGATCCGACAACAGGAACTTCTTCGAGAGGATACTTTAATCCATACCCATCATGTGAAGCACTAAAAATGAATAACGAGTCATCCGTTTCTTTCAAGTATGAAATCAAGATAACATCATCGTTAGCTTCCTTCAATTTCATGAATTTACTTGCATGACCTTTATAAGTTCGTCCGGGTTGTAAGTCGGAAACCAGTGTTTGTTTAATGAATCCATTTTTAGTTGCAAAAACAAATTTACCAGGGACATTCACTTTTTTGAAAGAAAATGCTTTAATTAAATATTCATCAGTATCTAATCCAATAGTTTGTGAAATATGTTCCCCAGTATCTTTCCACTTTGCCTCAGTTATTTCATGAATTGGACGGTAAATCATATTTCCCTTATTTGTAAACATAAATAGATGATCTAATGTGTTAACAGATTCATTAAATACAATTTGATCTTCGTTTTTCAAACCATTCTCATTTACTCCTGAGGCGTTAAATGACCGTAATGAGCTACGTTTGAGATAACCATCACGGCTAACTAATACTTGAACATCTTCGGGAGTTACTAAAACTGCTGTTTCAATCTTAATGTCTTCAATATGTTCTTGAATTTCAGTTAGTCGAGGTGTGGCATATTCTTTAGATACTTGTTTAAGCTCTTTTTTCACAACATCAGATAACTTACTAGGATCTGCCAATATTGCTTTGTAATCAATAATTTTTGCAGCAAGCTCTGCATTTTCTTTTTCAAGCGCAGTCACATCTGTATTAGACAAGCGGTACAGTTGTAATGAAACAATTGCTTCAGCTTGTTTTTCTGTGAAATCGAACAGATCCATTAAGCTTAATTTAGCACTCTTTTTATCTTTACTTGCACGGATTGCTTTAATTACTTTATCTAAAATTGATAAAGCTTTAATTAACCCTTCAACGATATGTTGACGAGACTCAGCCTTTTTTAAATCAAATTCAGTTCTTTTTTTCGTAACACTTAATTGATACTCTAAGTACGAAGATAAGAATTTTTTTAAGCCAACTAACTCAGGTCGTTGATGGTTAATTGCAACCATATTGAAATTATACGAAATTTGTAAATCAGTATTTTTAAATAAATAATTTAAAATACCTTGTGCATTGACGTTGCGTTTTAATTCAATTGCAATTTGTAGTCCTTCACGATCACTTTCATCTCGAACTTCAGCAATCCCATCAACTTTTTTTAATAAGCGAATTTCATCCATCTTTTTAACAAGAACAGCTTTATTCACTTCGTATGGAATTTCTGAAATAATAATTTGTGTTTTACCACCCTTTAGTTCTTGAATCTCAGTTCTAGAACGAACGACTACTTTACCACGCCCCGTTTTATAAGCACTCTGGATGCCGGATAGTCCTTGTAAAATACCACCGGTTGGAAAATCGGGGCCCTTAACGAATGACATTAATTTATCTAAAGTCGCATTTGGATGACCAATTAAATAAACAACGGCATCAACAACCTCGCTTAAATTATGAGGTGGAATTTCAGTTGCATACCCAGCTGAAATTCCCGTTGCACCATTTACTAACAAATTAGGAAATCTTGCTGGTAAAACAGTTGGTTCATACTCCGTATCATCAAAATTCAATACGAAATCAACCGTTTCTTTTTCAATATCACGTAGCATTTCAGTCGCAATTTTACTTGTACGAGCTTCTGTGTAACGCATTGCGGCAGGAGAATCACCATCCATTGACCCATTATTTCCGTGCATTTCAATTAATGGTGTTCGTAATTTCCAGTTTTGACTCATACGGACCATAGCTTCGTAAATTGAGCTATCTCCATGAGGATGAAAATTACCCATAACATTTCCGACAGATTTAGCAGATTTTCTAAACCCTTTATCATATGTGTTACCATCTTGATTCATTGCGTATAAAATACGACGTTGAACAGGTTTTAGGCCATCACGTATATCAGGTAAAGCACGTTCTTGAATAATATATTTAGAATAACGACCAAATCGTTCACCCATAACATCTTCTAAGGTCAGCTCTTGAATTTTTGATGTATCTTTTTCTATAGCCAAATTAATAATCCTCCTTCCTTAGTCAGTCGTTGTTTGATCTTCAAATAATGTTAAATCTTCTTCATTTTTTAAATCAGTAACTTGTTTACTTGATACCTTATCAAGGATACTACCGTCCTCTTCAAGTGAAAATTGAACATTTTCTTCAATCCAATTTCGACGAGGTTCTACCTTGTCGCCCATTAAGGTTGTCACTCTTTTTTCAGCAAGTGCAGGATCATCAATTCGAATTCTAACTAAAGTTCTTGTCATTGGATCCATAGTTGTTTCCCATAATTGATCTGCATTCATTTCGCCCAGACCTTTAAATCGTTGTAGGTTGTAACCACGTCCAATTTTTGTTGTTGCTTTATCAAGCTCTTCATCGGTCCAAGCATAGATACTCTCTATTTTTTTACCCGTTCCTTTTTGAATTTTATATAAAGGTGGTAAAGCAATATAGATTTTCCCAGCATCAATTAGTGGACGCATATATTTATAGAAAAATGTCAATAATAAGGTTTGGATGTGCGCACCATCAGTATCAGCATCAGTCATGATAATAATTTTATCGTAGTTACTGTCTTCGAGCTTAAATTCAGCACCAACACCTGCGCCAACTGTATAAATCATTGTATTAATTTCTTCATTTTTTAAAATATCTTGTAATTTTGCCTTTTCAGTATTCAATACCTTACCACGTAAAGGTAGAATGGCTTGGAATTTGCGTTCACGACCTTGTTTAGCTGAACCACCGGCAGAATCACCTTCGACTAAAAACAACTCATTTTTCTTAGCGTTTTTCGATTGTGCAGGTGTTAATTTCCCAGATAATAAGCGATCATTTTTCTTTTTCTTTTTCCCATTTCTTGAATCATCACGAGCCTTACGAGCTGCTTCTCGAGCCTCTCTAGCTTTAATTGATTTTCTAACAAGTTCTTGTGCAAACTCACCATTTTCCATCAAATAAAACCCAAGTTTTTCACTCAGAACGCTATCGACGATAGATCTTGCTTCGGGTGTACCTAATTTACCCTTCGTTTGTCCTTCGAATTGCAATAACTCTTCAGGTATTCGCACTGAAATGACTCCTGAAAGGCCCTCTCGAACATCACTACCTTCTAAATTACGATCTTTATCTTTTAAAAGACCTAATTTTCTGGCATATTCGTTAAATGCTTTTGTCCAAGCAGACTTCATTCCTGCTTCATGTGTACCACCATCTTTTGTCCGAACGTTATTAACAAAGGACATTAAGTTTTCTGAGTAGCCATCATTATATTGTGCTGCAACTTCTACTTCAATTTTATCTTTAATGCCATCAAAATACATCACTTCGCCAAGTGTATCTTTGTCTTCGTTTAAATAAGCAACGAATTCTTTAATACCTTCTTCAAAATGATAGATATCTTGTTTATCAGTTCTTTCATCTGTTAAAACAATTTTGACACCACGTAATAAAAAGGCAGACTCTTTTAATCTTTCAGCTAAAATATCATACTTATAAATTGTAGTTGAAAAAATACTTTCATCGGGTTTAAAAGTTACTGTTGTTCCATTTGCTCGTTTAGTTGCACCTAATTTTTTTAAAGTCCCAACTGGATGCCCACCATTTTTAAACTTTTCTTCATAACGAATACCATCACGAACGGTATCAACTGTTAATGATGAAGATAATGCGTTAACGACACTTGCGCCAACGCCATGTAGTCCACCAGACGTTTTATATCCGCCTTGGCCAAATTTTCCACCAGCATGTAAGACAGTGAAGATAACTTCAACAGTTGGTATTCCTGATGCATGCATACCAATAGGCATACCACGACCATAATCTACAACAGTAATACTGTTATCACTGTGGATTGTAACGTCGATTTGTGAACCATATCCTGACAAGGCTTCATCAACTGCGTTATCAACAATCTCGTAGACAAGATGATGTAATCCCTTGCCATCTGTCGACCCAATATACATACCAGGTCGTTTTCTAACTGCTTCTAGTCCTTCAAGAACTTGAATTGAATCATCATTGTATTTTGTTTTATTTTGATTAGTCATTCAGTTAAACGCCCCTTACTCTGTATTCCTACAGTAACGTTACTATAATAACCTATTCTTTTTTAAAATGTAAAGAGAAATCCGAATAGATGTTCTATTTTATAAAAAATTTTGGTGTCTTCTTAAAAGAATGTTAAAATACTACTTATTGGATTTACTGGCTGAAAGGAGTGAATTATCATGGGTACAATCATATTAATGTTGATTATCGCTTATATTTTAGGATCAATTCCATCAGGGGTTTGGATTGGAAAATATTTTTATCAAAAGGATATCAGAAATTTTGGTAGTGGTAATGTTGGTACAACTAATACTTATCGAGTTCTTGGACCAAAAGCAGGGACTGTTGTCTTAGTGATGGATATATCAAAAGGAATTATAGCTGCAAGCCTCCCTTATATGTTTGGGGTCGCATCAACCGTTAGTCCTTTACTAATTGGTGTAGGTGCAGTAGCTGGACATACATTCTCAATATTTACTGGATTTAAAGGTGGTAAGGCAGTTGCTACTGGTGCGGGTATTTTATTACCGTATAATCCGCTATTTTTTCTTATCGCTTGTACCATGTTTATTTCTTTAATACTTTTAACGAGTATGGTAAGTGTTGCAAGTGTCATTGGATTTATTGGTATTACGATAACAGCGATATTATTTCAAGATTGGTTATTAACTAGTATTGCAGGTATTTTGACTATATTTGTTATTTATAAACATAGAGACAACATAAAACGTATTTTAAATGGTACTGAGAGTATGGTACCTTTTGGTCTTGGATTATATTTACGAAATAAAAAAAATCGATGATTATTTCATCGATTTTTTTTTTAAAATACTGTGATTTCATACGAACCTTCGAACGATTTATTTTTTTCTAACGTATAAATATTACTTTTATCTGATAAATTACCAGTAGATTCAATATTATCAGCTACTCCCCACCATGGTTCAATACAAACAAATGGTGAATTTTCAGGATATTTCGACCAGATACCAACGTAATCTGCACCATTTAATGTCACGGAAACACCATGATCATCTTCAGGTGTTGAAAGTAAGATAGTCGTTTCTAGTTGTTTCAATTCGTAAATTAAGGCATCATTTTTGAATGTTTCGCGAGATAACTTAATAGGTTCGTTGAACTTAACTGATTTTGCATTTTCGATATCGCTAAAAGGTCCAACTAGTGGAATTTGACGTCTTTCAACATTTGGTGCCACTTCAATTTGATAATTTTCTAGATTTAAATAAGCATTTTTAAGTGGTACGTTAAATGCTGGGTGTCCTCCGATAGAAAATAACAAAGGATTTTCATCGGGGTTATAAACATCGTAAATTACTTTTATTTGATGATTAGTTAAAATGTAATGTAATCTCAATCTAAAATTAAACGGATACTTTGAGATTGTTTCTGGGGATGAACCTAATTCCAGAACAACTGATGTTTTACTTTTAGAAACCACTGTAAAAAGCATGTCACGGGCAAAGCCATGTTGACCCATTTTATATGTTTTATGATCATACGCATATTCATCATTTTTTAAACGCCCAACAAATGGAAACAATACTGGGGCATGTCTACCCCAGTATTGTTTATCTGCTTGCCAAATATATTCAATAGATGTGTCATTTCCGGTAATACTGATTAATTCAGCACCTTGTTCAGCAATTTTGACTGTGATGAAATCATTTTTAAGTTCAACTGTCATTTTAGTTCACCCTATCCTATAAAATATAACGACTAAGATCTTTATCAGCAACGATGTTACCAATTTTGTCTTCAACATAACTTTCAGTAATTGTTATGTCACCCATTTGCATATCTGGACCCTCAAATAGTAAATCTTCAAGTAATTTTTCAAGAATTGTATGCAGTCTGCGTGCACCAATATTTTCAGTATCGTGGTTAACGTTGTAAGCAATTTCAGATATTTTCTCAATTGCTTCAATTGTAAATGTCACATTAATATTATCAGTGCCAATTAAAGCAATATATTGTTTAATTAAGGCATTATGAGGTTCTGTAAGAATTTTAACAAAATCTGCTTGGCTCAAATCATCTAATTCAACTCGAATTGGGAAACGACCTTGAAGTTCAGCAATTAAATCGCTAGGTTTACTTTCATGAAAAGCACCTGATGCAATAAACAAGATATGATCAGTATTAATAACACCATATTTAGTTGAAATTTGAGAGCCTTCAACAATTGGTAAAATATCACGTTGTACGCCTTCTCTAGAAACTTCACCACTATTTTTTTGAGATTTTGAAGTAATTTTATCAATTTCATCAATAAAAATAATTCCAGTGTTTTCAGCACGTTCAATTGCAGCTTGATTGATATCTGCTACATTAACTAATTTTTTTGATTCTTCACGAATTAAAATTTTACGGGCTTCTGCTACGGTTAACGTTCTTTCTACTTGGCGTGTTGGTGTTAATGCACTTAAGGTATCTCCTAAGTCGATGCCCATTTGTCCCATCATGCCATTCATACCAGAAGGCTGTTTAGGTTCATCAACTTTAATTGTCACTTCGTTATTTTCTAATAAACCACGACTTAGTTGTTCCGATACAGATAGTCGTTCATTTCTAATGTCGTCAGTGACCTCCTCTTCATCTTTTGCATCTAATCCGGCAGGTATTTGACCTTTTTGAATTTGAGACATCATTTGCATAAGATTAACATTCTCGGCTTTTTTTTGTTTTTTAATACCTGGAACTAGAAGTTTTACAAGTCGTTTATCAGCCATACGTTCAGCTGCGCCTGAAACACGGCCATATTGAGCATCTTCTTCTAATTTAATTGACACGTCAACCAAGTCACGTACCATTGATTCAACATCACGTCCAGCGTAACCAACTTCAGTGAATTTTGTTGCTTCAACTTTAATAAATGGTGCTTCAAGCATTGTTGCCAAACGACGAGCAATTTCAGTTTTACCTACACCAGTTGGCCCAATCATCATTAAATTTTTAGGTGTAACATCTTTTTGCATTGATTCAGAAAGTTGCATCCGACGATATCTATTACGTAATGCAACAGCAATGGCCTTTTTTGCATCATTTTGACCGATAACGTATTGATCTAGTTCTGTAACAATCTGTTTTGGTGTTTTATCACTTATAGTCATAAATTTACCCGCTTTCTATAATTCTTCTGAGATGACATGATGGTTAGTAAAAATATCAATATCACCGGCAATATTAATTGATGCCTCAGCAATTTCTTTAGCTGACATATCAGTTGTATGATGCTTAAGTGCCTTTGCAGCAGACAAAGCAAAATTTCCGCCAGATCCGATTGCTAAAATGTCATCGTCAGGTTCAATTACTTCTCCACTACCAGAAACTAATAACATTTCATTACTGTTCATTACAATCAAAAGTGCTTCTAATTTTTGTAAGGATTGTTCACTACGCCAATCCTGAGCTAATTCAACTGCTGCACGTTGTAAATTACCACTAAATTCATTTAATTTTTTTTCAAATCGTTCTTCAAGATTAAATGCGTCGGCAACGCTACCAGCGAAACCAACAACTACTTGATCGTTATATATGCGACGAACTTTTCTAGCAGTCCCCTTCATAATAACTTTTTCACCCATTGTGACTTGGCCATCACCGGCCATTGCACAGTGACCATTATGCTTAACGGCACAAATTGTTGTTGCATGAAATGAAACAGTTGCCATAATAAACTCCTCCATGTTACTCATTTATTGTATAAAAAAACTTCATTGAACGCTACTACTGTAGCACAACAATGAAGTATAACTCAATTATTTTATCAGATATTTCATAAATATTTAAAGACTTGGTTTAACAATTGCTAAATGCTCTAGAGCACGATTTGCAACCGCTTGATTTTTTTCTTGTTTATCTCGAATTTTTGTGCCTAATTTAGGGATAATACCAAAGTTAGCATTCATCGGCTGAAAATGTTTACCACTGGCATGTGTTATATAATGGGCCATAGCTCCCATCACAGTTGTTTTAGGAAGTACGACTAGCTCTTCTCCTAAAACAAGATGTGCGGCATTGATCCCTGCTAATAATCCACTTGCAGCACTTTCTACATAGCCTTCAACACCTGTCATTTGACCAGCAAAAAATAAATCATTTCTAAATTTAGACTGATATGTTGGTTCCAGTGTATCAGGAGAACGCATAAATGTATTACGATGCATAACACCATAACGAACAAATTCAACATTTTCTAAACCTGGAATTAGTGAGAAAACATTCTTTTGTTCGCCCCATTTAAGATGCGTTTGGAAACCAACAATATTGTATAAGTCACCGACTGCATTGTCTTGACGCAATTGGACAACGGCAAAAGGTGTTCTACCAGTCTTAGGGTCTTCTAATCCAACTGGTTTTAAAGGGCCAAATAACATTGTTTTAGCGCCTCTTCTAGCCATTTCTTCAATTGGCATACAACCTTCGAAAAATTTTTCATCTTCAAAATCATGCATTTCAGCAGTTTCGGCCCCTATTAGTGCCTTATAAAAGGTTATAAATTCCTCTTTAGTCATTGGACAATTAAGGTATGCAGCATCACCTTTATCATATCGTGATTTTAAGTAGATTTTATCCATATTTAATGATGATTTTTCTAAAATTGGTGCAGCTGCATCATAAAAATAAAGTCCCTCACTACCATTTAATTGTTTAATTGATTCTGCTAAACCTGATGATGTTAAAGGACCTGTCGCAACAATTGTTGGACCTTTTGGTAGTTCAGTTAACTCTTCATTGATAACCGTAATATTTTCATGATTTTTAACTAAATCAGTTATCTCACCAGAAAATTTATCACGGTCAACGGCTAGCGCACCGCCAGCCGGAATTGCATTATGGTCAGCTGACTTCATAATAACTGAATCTAACTGTCTCATCTCTTCCTTCAAAAGACCAACGGCATTCGTAATTTGATTAGCTCTTAAAGAATTCGTACAAACTAGTTCAGCAAAATTCTCAGTATGATGCGCTGGTGTCATTTTGATAGGGCGCATCTCGTATAAATTAACATGAACTCCTCGCTTGGCAATCTGCCATGCAGCTTCACTACCGGCAAGACCAGCACCGATTACATTAACGCTAGTATTTTCCATTATATAATCCCCCTGCTAGTTAGATTCAATTATTTTTGAACCGCTTCTTCATAGTCACAATTACTACATTTGACTTGTTTTCCACCTTTTACTTTTTTCTCAATTAAATAATGTTGACATTTTGGACATTCGCGACCAATAGGTTTATCCCATGATACGAATTCACAATCTGGGTATCTTGAGCAACCATAGAATAAACGATTTCGTTTAGATTTACGTTCAATTACTTCCCCTTGCTGACACAATGGACAAGTTACACCAATTTCTTTAACGATTGCTTTTGTATTACGACAATCTGGAAAACGCGTACATGCAAAAAATTTACCATATCGGCCCATCTTAATAACCATCGGTGACCCACAAATTTCACAATTAAATCCAGCTGGTTCATCTTTAATTTGAACTTTCTCAATTGTTTCTTGGGCATGTTCAACATTTTTTGAAAATGGTTTATAAAAATCATCAACAACTTTAACCCAATTTTCGTCTCCGACTTCAATGTTATCAAGACCTTTTTCTAATTCAGCAGTAAATTTAACATTCACAATATCACTAAAATAAGCTTCAATCATATCATCTACAATTTCACCCAGTTCAGTTGGTTCAAAACGCTTAGCAATTAATTTCACATAATATCGACGTTGAATAGTATCCAAGGTTGGTGCATACGTTGATGGACGTCCAACACCATTTTCTTCAAGTGTTTTAATTAAATTTGCTTCAGTGAATCTAGCAGGTGGCTGAGTAAAATGTTGGTTAGGCTGATTTTTAGCTAACTTAACATGATCGCCAACTTTTAAATCCGGTAAAATATTATCAGTCTTTTTGTTATCCTCATAAATTTTTGTATAACCTGCAAACTTAGTCTTTGACCCAGAAGTATGATAAGTAACGCCATTTTGTTCAATAGATACAGACATTGTATCCATTACAGCTGGTGTCATTTGACTGGCAACAAATCGCGACCAAATTAATTTATATAACTTCATTTGATCATTACTTAAATAATCCTTCATTGAAGCAGGTGTACGTAAAACAGAGGAAGGTCTAATTGCTTCATGTGCGTCCTGTGCACCTTCTTGTAATTTACCTTTGCGTGGCTTAATAGCTGCATAATCTTCACCATACTTTTCGTGTAAAAATTGAGCAGTTTCATGTTTGGCAGTCGTAGATACACGAGTCGAGTCGGTACGCATGTAAGTGATTAAACCAACAGTACCCTGTTTTCCGAGATGAATTCCTTCATATAATTGTTGTGCAACCATCATCGTTTTTCTTGTACGAAAGTTTAATTTTCTATTAGCATCTTGTTGCATTGTACTTGTAGTAAATGGTAAAGCTGGAAATCTTTTACGTTCTTTTTTTGTGACAGCGGTGATATCAAAATCTTGTTTTGTATCAATTAATGCCATTACTTTTTTAACATCTTCATTATCATGAAGTGCTTTTTTCTTTCCCTTAATACCATAAAAAGCTGCATCAAATTTCTCTTTACCTTTTTTAAATTCAGAATCAATAGTCCAGTATTCCTCTGGTATAAATGCACGAATTTCTTTTTCTCTATCAATAATTAAATTCAAAGCAATAGACTGAACTCGACCAGCACTTAAGCCTTTTTTTATTTTAGCCCATAATAAAGGACTAATTGAATAACCAACTAATCTATCTAAAATACGGCGAGCTTGTTGTGCATCAACTAAATTCATATCAATTGATCTAGGATCATTAAAAGCATTTTTAACTGCATCTTTTGTAATTTCATTAAAAACAACACGATTTTTGTCCGTGATATCTAAATCTAAAATATGAGATAAATGCCATGCAATTGCCTCGCCTTCACGATCAGGATCGGCTGCTAGATAAACATTTTTAGCTTTTTTAGCTTCTTTTTTTAAACTTTTAATAACATCGCCTTTACCACGAATTGAAATGTAATGAGGATCATAGTTGTTTTCAACGTCAACTCCCATTTTACTTCGTGGTAAATCTCTAATATGTCCAAGACTAGCGACAACATGGTAGTTGCTGCCTAGGTATTTTTCAATTGTTTTAGCCTTAGAAGGTGATTCAACAATAACTAGATTTTTTTTTGCCGGCGTTCTCTTTTTCTTTTTGGTTACTGGCATAATTGAACTCCTTCGTAGTATTTATATTGTAAGCAATAACATTTTTAAAATCGTTAGTAATCTTAAAGCATATTAGAGAGACTTGTCAAGCGTAACTAGTTTTCATAGAACTCTGCAAGTATCTGTTCACCGTTAATAATCGGCATTGCACCGGCTATTATTAGTTCATTACACCCAAGTGAAAGAGGACTAATAATTGATCCGGGTACAGCTAGTACTGTGCGATTTTCTTGCAATGCTAAATTGGCAGTTATAAGACTACCACTATGGTGTTTAGCCTCTGTAACTAATAAGCATTCACAAAGGCCTGCAATAATTCGATTTCTTTCAGGGAAATGATTACGTTGTGGTCCTGTATTCAGTCCGTACTCAGATAATAAAAGTCCCTTTTTGCTAATTTCAATTTGTAAATCTTCATTAATTTTTGGATAATAAATATTTAAACCTGTCCCAATAACAGCAATTGTATCTGCTCCGTTAGCTATTGTAAATTGGTGTGCCAAGGTATCAACGCCGGCTGCTAATCCGCTTAAAATTACCTTATCATTTTGGATACTATTTGGTAATAATAATCGTATTACTTCTATTGAGTAGTCAGTTCTTTGCCGAGCACCAACAACAGCAAGTGATTGTCGATTTAATAATTGCGTATTTCCTCGCATAAAAAGAACAATTGGTGGTCGATAGCATTCTTTTAGTCGATACGGATAGTCCTCATCAATAATAGTCACAATTGTTGAATGTAACTTATTGGTAATAACCTCATTTTTCAATGAAATACTAGTGTAAGCTTTACTGAAACTAGCTATTTTTTTACTATTTAAATTTAAAATGGATTTAATTACATCTAGAGTTAAATCAGTACAACTTGGATTCTGTTGTAACCAATCAAAAATTTTATTTTCGCCAATATACGTTATTTCAGAACATAGTCTAAGTTTAATTAAAGTGTCTCTTATTGTCATTGTTTCTCCTTATTAGTCATTAATACTAATAAGGTACGCAATTTATTTCATTATTTTTTTAGAATAGATTTAATTGGTTCAAATGTTCGACGATGAATTGGAGTGACTCCTAATTTGCTAAGTCCTGCTAAATGTTTTTTAGTTCCATATCCATCATTATGATTGAAATCGTATCCTGGATATAATTCATTGTAAAAGTTCATGAGATGATCTCGGTAAACCTTAGCAACGATACTAGCAGCAGCAATACTAGCACTTTTAGAATCGCCTTTAATGAAACTTTCCTGCGGAATATCGCTATCAATCGTCATAGCATCAATCAATAATTGTTGTGGTTTCACGTCCAATGAATTAACAGCTTCTAACATAGCAATTCTTGATGCTTGATATATATTAACTTCATCAATTGTTTGATTATTTATCACAGATATACCAACTGAAACAGCTGTAGCTAATATTTCAACGTATAATGCTTCACGCATAGATGCAGATAATTTTTTCGAATCATTCACGTCAATTAGATTGAAATTATGAGGTAAAATAACTGCTGCACTAACAACTGGACCAGCTAACGGTCCTCTTCCAACCTCATCAATACCAGCGATGTAAGGAATACCATTCTGCCATAGGTCTCTTTCTATTACTAACCTACGATTAAATAATTCTTGGTGTTCAACTAGTTTTTTTTGTCTATTATTATATTGGATTAAAAGCTTAATAACTCCTTTGCGAGAGTCTTTAGCTATTTCTTGCATAAAATTATCCGATGGATTATTCAATAAATGTTCTTTTACTTGAGAAATTGTAAATTTGGTCACAACTATTCGCCACCCAATTGAGGGATTTCTAAGGTATAACGACCAAGTTTACCTTGTCTAATATCAAATATAATTCTCTCACTCGCACGATCATAATCTTCTTTGAAACCCATTTTTTTTGTTAAATCTAATAATAAATCAACATTACTTAACTGCATTTGTTCATCCGTTAATTTATATTTCTCTTGTAATGCCTTTGGATTTGTTTGTTTAAAATGTTCTAACCCGTATAATGCAATGTCATCTTTTGCATATAAAGAGTCTTTTATTGCTCCTGTTAAAGCAAGACGTTTACCGATTTCTTGATCTTCAAATTTGGGCCATAAAATACCTGGTGTATCTAAAAGAGACATTGATTTTCCGGCTTTTAACCATTGCTGTGCTTTTGTCACCCCAGGTCTATTTCCAGTTATGGCGACATTTTTACTTAACAAATGATTTAGTAACGTCGATTTTCCAACATTCGGAATTCCGATACACATTACCTTAACTCGTTGTTGGAGGATACCTTTACTTTCTCGTAACGCTATTTTATCTTTTAAAACAACGTTAATTTTTTTCTCGATAGCGTTAAGTTGTCCGTGTTGACTATCTACTGCAACTGCCGGAATTCCTTTGTTTTCATAGTACTGTAGCCAACGTGCAGTAACGTTCGGATCGGCCATATCTTTTTTTGTTAAAACCATAATATGAGGTTTTGTTGCAAGTAATTGCTCAAGTTGCGGATTTCTAGATGATTCAGGCAATCTTGCATCAACTAATTCAAGTACGATATCTACTAAGTTTAATTTTTCCTTTACTAATCTTAAGGCTTTTGCCATATGTCCTGGGAACCATTGGATTACTGTCATTTAAATTCTCCTTGTTAAGCCAAGTAAACTTTTAATTAACTTGCTTAATTCTTTATATTTAACTCTCTTAATCAGAATACCTTAATTTGTGCACAAAAAGAAGAGAGTTCCGCTATTTAGTTTCGCCCTCTTCAGTCTTTTATTAATTTGTTAACGATTTAATTGCCGCATCATAGGCAGGATCATTTTTTGAAATTTTTTTCTGAACTAATGTTTCAATTTTTAAAGCAGTATCTTTGTTAACTTCGCCCGTTTGAGTTAAAGTATTTTCTTTTTGTAACATTTTTACTGCATTAACCGTTGATGTACCAAAGTAACCATTATTTTTGTCTTTATAATAATTAAGTGCGCTTAAGTAAACTTGAATCGTTTTAACTTGAGGTGTAACGTCTTCATATTTATATGTTTTATCAGTATTAATTAGTGGTGAATAAGCATACGCAGGATAATCAGCTGAAATAGTAGGCTTAATCCCTTTTTTATTAATCCAAGAACCATCAGGTGTTAGCCATTTAGCAATGGTAACTTTTAATTCTGTTTTATCTGTAAAGGTATTGATTGTTTGGACGGTACCTTTTCCATAAGATGTTGACCCAATTAATTTATCATTACCAGATTGGTTAAGTGCGGCTGCTAAAATTTCAGAAGCACTTGCACTATCTTTATTAATGACAACAGCTGTTTTTTCTGTGACTTTAAATCCTGAGTCATATTTTTTACCAGCCTTATATACTTCAGGAGAACCCGTTTTGCCTTGTACCTGCATAATTGTTTGACCATCTTTTAAGAACATTGATCCAATCGCTAATGCTTGATCCATAAGGCCACCTGGATTATCACGAACATCAATGACAAACGATGTAGCGCCATCTTTTCTAAGTGACTTCACTGCAGATTTGACTTCGTTAGATGTATCCTCAGAAAATGTACTAATTTGAATATATCCTACTTTTTTATTCTTTTTCGAAATACTACTATAGACTGTTTTAACAGGAATATCATCTCGTTTTATTGAAACATTAAATGTTGATGAATCACGTTTAATAGTTAGTTTCACTATTGTTCCTTTTTTACCTCTAATTTTTGAAACAGCTTTTTCTAAACTGAGACCATAAATAGATTTACCATCTATTTTTTGGATAATATCATCTGTCTTCAAACCAGCCTTTTTAGCTGGTGTTCCTTTAATAGCTGAAACAATCTGAATATTTTTCTTGCTAATTTTGACTTCAGCACCGATTCCAACAAATTTACTAGAAATAGTTGAATTTAAATTAGTCGCATCTTCTTTACCTAAATAGGCCGTAAATTTATCTCCAGTAGAGTCGACCATACCATTGATAGCCCCATCGACTAATTTTTTCTTACTGATATTTTTATAATAAGAATTATTTAGTGCCGAATAAACAGACTCAATTTTGGCTAAATCTGAACTAGTCGTTTGTAATGACCCAACTAATGTATTAATTTGACTAATTGCAAAAAAATACATTGCAGCAGCTCCGACTATAAAAGATAAACAAATTGACCCTATTAAGGTCCAAAAATGACGACCAAATCTAAAACGTTTTTCTTTTTTATCTTTTTCCATAATTTAATTCCCCACTAATTCATTTTGTCTAAATATCGGGCCCAAGCGTCATCAAAAATTGTCATTGAAGGTAAATATCCTGCATTTAATTCAAGATAATTAGAAAGAAAGTCATACTTATCTGACAATTTAGGAAAACTTTGATCATAAAATGCATTATTTGCAAATTGGGACACCTCATCCGTACCGTGATCATTGCGTTCGGTCATTAAAAATTGATAAAATGTTTGTCTCATAAATTGATACCTCATTTAATTTAAAGGGATAGAAACATCGAATTTAAAAACATTCGTTTTTAAATCAATTTTGGTTGCACTAGCTTGTATACCATTCTCAATATCTAGTTTTTTTAAGTTAAGCATAATTGTTTGTTCTTTGCTATTAATCGTAATCCAATTTGGTAAATCATATGCATTTTTTACATAATCCATTATAAACTTTTTAGGAACTGGTAATGAACCTACAGCAACAGATTTTGCTTTTAACAAGATATTACCATCATCTGTTACAACTGGATCTGAATATAATGTGAATGAAATATTTTGTCCTAAAATTTTTGTTGTGCCCATTAATATAGCAGATTTATCTACTAAAAACCGATATTTAATTGATTGACCTTTTTGAATTGATTTTAAATAATAATTAATGGTTCCGTTAAGTTGTTCCTTGTTCATTTCCACGCTTAGTTCTGTTCTTTTTGTTGCTTTTGAAGTGGTTTGAGTTGTTAGTGTCTTTTGATCTTGGGATTGGTTCATAATACTAACGGAAAAATAAAGTAGTACGCCAATCAATAAAGAAAATAATATGATAAACGCAACTTTCCATGCGTTAAAAGTGGTTGATGTTTTTTCTGTTCTTTTCGGCATAATTCTCCTCATTATTTAAATAAATGATGTTCTTCCATTGATTTGAACAACAAATCAGTCATTTTTTTATAACCTTTTTTATTTGGATGAAAATGATCAGTTATAGAAATATAGTTATTTTTTTCATCTTTTTCTTGCAAGACACTTTCAAGATTAAAACTAGATAAATCAGATAAGTCTGAGCTACCCAAAGTCTTGGCTAATTTACTTGTTTTACCATAATATTGTCCTTCAGAAAGCTGTTTTTCAACACTAACAAAATAACTATTTTTATCATTTTTAACAACCTTGTTGGTTACGTTATTCCATGATTTAACAATCGTTTTCATACTACTCATTTCGGGGAAATAAACGTAAAATGGGTTATACACTCCTATAACGTAGATAGGCGCGCTATTATTATATTTTCTAATCTCTTTAAATAAATCATTTAAATTTTTTGTATAAGTCATTTTTTCAGTATCAATAGCTTTATTTAACTTATCAGTATCATTAGATAAAATGTTTTTTTGTATAACCTGTAATAGGTCATTCCCACCAACTGTTAATGTAATAACAGTGGCTTTTTTTAACGTTTTTTGCATTTTGGGTTGTTTCTTTAATCTGCTATAAATTTGATCACTTCGATCTCCTGATAAGCCAAAGTTAGAGGCAGTTACTTTCATATTTTTATCAGTATTTATTTTTTCTGTAATTAATGAAACGAATCCACCTTTATTCGTTTCATCTCCGACACCCTGCGTTAAAGAATCACCAAGGGATACTAGCTTAAGAGCTGTTTTTTTATGGGGCACTGTTATTAAAGAATGATTCGAAAAATGGCCGGTTGCAAACCACAGCCCACTAAATATAAGACCACTTAGTACTAAAATACTTAAAATAGTAATGGAAAAGCTTTTAAAAAATTTCAAAAAATCATTCCTTTATTTAATTAAAAAAACCGGACAAAAACAGCTGTTTTTGGACCAGTTTAAAAATAATTATTTAATATATTAGTCTTTATCTGTGTAGAACATCACTGCAAAAGCCCCTGGACCACCATGCGTCGCAATAATAGGTGCTGTCTGTCGAACTAGAATATCAACTTTTGGGACTGCTGTTTGTAATAAATCGCGAACTTCAAATGCCTTTTTTTCATTTCCAGCATGAGAAATACCTACTGCTTTAACATTAGGTGTACTTTTTAATTCTTCAACTAAATCTGCAATAAATCTGTTAACCGTCTTCATACCACGGCCTTTATTTTTAATTTTTAATTCGCCATCAATCATTTCCAAAATAATCTTCATATTTAAAACACTTGAAAGAACACCAGTTAATCTTGATATACGTCCACCTTTGACCAGATTATCCAGAGTCATAACGGCCATATTTAGAGTTGAATTCTTACGGATTTCAGAAATTTTTGTTAAAATATCATCCATTGATGCACCTGAATTTGCTAACTTAGCAGCTGCTAAGACTTGAAAAGCCATACCTCGATCAGTAGAACGAGTATCAACAACGGTTACATCGGATTGACTCATTTCTGCAGCTTGCTCTGCAGTATGAACTGTACCACTAATTTGGTCAGTCATGTTAAGTGAGAGAACTTGGCTACCATCTGCCCCAAGACTGTCAAACATTTCTACAAAAGTACCAATTGGTGGCTGACTTGTTTTAGGTAACGTTTTTGACGTTTCCATTTTAGTCTCAAATTCGTCATTTGTAATTGATTCACCTTCAACGTAAATAGTATCATCAATCATAACGCTTAGAGGTATAATGCTAATGTCATTTTCTTTTATTTCATTATCTGTTAATCCAACAGATGAATCCGTTATTATTTTAATTTTTTTCATGTTTCTTCATCCACACTTTCTTAACAAAAGTTTTTAATCATGATACAATAATGTCACTATAAACTTTTCTATTTATAATGTCTAGTATATCAGAATTACTGGTCTATTTCACATAGAAATTGATGACTGAGGTGTTTTTTTGGAACATAATTACAGTAGAAGGTATCTCATCTTAAATGAGGTATTAAACGCGGTAACTCATGGTATTGGTCTTGGGTTAAGTATAGCGGGATTGATTTTTTTACTTATTAAAGGTGCTCATAATGGTAGTGCATTAGAAATTACCTCGTATGCTATATATGGTTCATCTTTGGTACTGCTGTACTTAACTTCTACCCTATTTCATAGTTTAATATTTACACGAGCAAGAACTGTTTTTCAAATCTTCGATCATAGTAGTATCTATATTCTGATAGCAGGTACTTATACGCCTTATTGTCTTCTCTCTGTTGGTGGGGCATTAGGTTGGACACTATTCGGAATCATCTGGATGATGACCGTTTTAGGAATTATTTATAAATCAATTTGGTTGGGTCATTTTAAAACAATTTCAACCATCATTTATCTAATTATGGGCTGGCTTTGTTTGAGCGCAATGATGCCACTTTATAATAGCCTCGGTACAATTGGGTTCTGGCTACTTGTTTCTGGTGGCATTGCGTTCACAATCGGCGCTGGAATTTATAGTATAAACGGTGTTAAGTACTTACATGTCGTTTGGCATTTATTTGTGATGTTAGGTACAGGATTAATGTTTTTTTCTATTTTATTATATACTTAAAGTTAAAAAGCGAAGACACATCCGTATTGGATATGTCTTCGCTTTTTAATTATTTTTTATCATAAATTCTAAATTCATGATCATATACATTTTTTTTGTCAATCATTCCCGGAATCGTTTCAATTAATTTCCAATGAGTATAATCAATAGGAATCATCATCACATCACCATCAAACGTAGCGTTAATTTTTGTTTGATACAATCTATTAACTTTTACATACATTTCAGAAAATAATGTTGCGCCACCAATAACAAAAATATCTTCAGAATATGTTTCTAATAAATCATTCAACTCTGGTATTGAATGAACAATCTTTAGAGTATCTGTTTCAACTAAATCGTTTTTACTTGAAAGAACAATATTAATTCGATTTGGTAATAGTCCCGGAAAACTTTCAAATGTATTTCTGCCCATAACAACGACCTTATTAAGCGTTGTTTTCTTAAAAAATTTTAAATCATTTGGTAAGTACCAAGGTAGCTTACCCTTATATCCAATATGATGTTCACTGTCTTCAGCCCAAATAAAATTAATCATTATTGACTCTCCTTAAGTAAATATTAAACTGCAACAGGCGCTTTAATAGGTGGTGCAGGATTATAGTCTTCTATTTTAATATCCGTCATATCGTATTCAAAAATACTATTTTTATCAGGATTTAACCATAATTTTGGCATGGGTTGCACTTCACGAGAAAGTTGTTCCTTCACTTGTTCTATATGATTATTGTAAATATGGGCATCGCCTAATGTGTGAATGAATTCACCAACTTCAAGTCCAACCTCTTTAGCAATTAGATGAGTTAATAACGCATAACTTGCAATATTAAATGGTACACCTAAAAAGACATCGCCACTTCTTTGATATAATTGACAACTTAATTTACCATCAGCCACATAAAATTGAAATAACGTATGGCAAGGTGGTAATGCCACATTTGGTACATCTTCTGGGTTCCAAGCGGACACAATTAATCTTCTAGAATCAGGTGTTTTTTTGATTGCTTCAATAACATCTTTAATTTGGTCAATCGTATCACCTTGTCTAGTTTTCCAATTACGCCACTGACTACCATAAACGTCACCTAATTCACCAAACTTTTTTGCAAATTCATCGTCTTCAATAATTTTATCGCAAAAAAGGTTTTTCTGTACTTCATATTCTTTTTTAAAATCAGTCTCTAAAAGTGATCGATGTCCAAAATCAGTCATATCTGGACCCATATACTGAGAACTTTCAATGTAATTTTTAAAAGCCCATTCGTCCCAAATATGATTCTTATGTTTCAATAAATATTGGATATTAGTATCACCTTTTAAGAACCACAGTAACTCACTCTTAATTAAACCAAATGGTACTTTTTTAGTTGTTAGTAGTGGGAATCCTTGACTTAAGTCAAACCTCATTTGATAGCCAAAAAGACTTTTAGTTCCCGTTTTTGTACGATCAGATTTATCATTTCCGTTCATTAAAATATCACGTTCAAGTTGCAAATATGTTTCTTCCATACGAAAATTACCCCTTTTCTGCATATTTACCTAAATAGTCCCAACGATTCATCTTTTCTTCAATTTCATCATCTAAATTATCAATTGACACTTGTAGTTCACTTAATGCTACAAAATCATTGCCATTGATATTCGACATATCACTTTCAGCTTTTTCTTTCTTAGCTTCTAAATTATCAATTGTCTGTTCAATTGTTTCAAATTCTTTTTGTTCAGCATAAGTTAATTTAACTTTTAATTTATCGTCAGAAATGGTGTCGTGTTCGATAATTTTTTCTTTTTTTGATATTGATACGGCATCATCCAGTGATTCTTTAGCAAGGTACGATGTAAATAATCCAGTATAACGATTAATTTTAGCATCGCCTTCAAAAATAAGTAATTGATCTGCAACTTTATCTAAAAAATATCTATCATGTGAGACAGTTATAACTGCGCCATTAAAAGATTCTAAATAGTCTTCAAGTACTGTTAATGTTCCAATATCTAAATCATTTGTAGGTTCATCTAGTAATAAGACATTTGGTTGTTGCATAAGTAATTTCAAGAGATAGAGTCTTCTTTTTTCACCACCGGATAGCTGTCTAATTAATGTCCCATGCATCGATCTTGGAAAAAGAAACTGCTCTAAAAGTTGTGTTGTACTTATTCGTTCGCCATGTTTATTTTCGATATTTTCACCAATTTCATTTAGATAGTTAATCATTCGTTTATCGCCAGGTATGGGTTCAGTTTGTTGCTGGTAATAACCTAATTTAACCGTTTCGCCCATTAGTAATTCGCCAGAGTTAAGTGGTAATTTTCCAGCAATTGCATTTAGTAAACTAGATTTACCAGCACCATTTTTACCGGTAATCCCGATTCTATCGCTCGCCTGAATCAACTCACTAAAATGATCAATAATTTTATGATTTTCTAAGACTAAACTAGCTTCTTTTAGCTCAATAACCTTTTTACCAAGCCGCTGTTGGCCTAGTCCAATTGAAACATCTTGATCAATTTGTAATGAATTCATATTTTCTTTTAAATCGTTAAAACGGTTAATTCGTGCTTGTTGTTTTGTTGATCTAGCTTTTGCTCCAGTACGCATCCAAGCTAGTTCCTTTTTATATAGCTGTTGTTCTTTATGCTCAGCGGTAACTTCCTGGGCAACTCTTTCAGCCTTTTGAGCAACGAAATCTTGATAGTTACCTTCATACGAGTGTAATTTACCAAATGATAGTTCTAAAATCTGGTTGGCAATTTGATCTAAAAAATACCGATCATGAGTAA
This sequence comes from Dellaglioa sp. CoH-56-MRSF-11, assembly GCF_056782135.1. Next base: position 252,691 of record NZ_JBXAYE010000002.1, read on the forward strand.
CAACAATTAAAGCTCCTTTGTACGTTTTAAGGTAACTTTCTAGCCATTCAATAGAACTAAAGTCCAAATGGTTTGTTGGTTCATCAAGAATTAATAAGTCAGGAGCTTGTATGAGTACTTGAGCCAAGCCAACTCTTTTTTTCTGTCCACCAGATAAGGTTGAGACTTTTTGTGTTAAATCCGTTATTTGTAATTGCGTTAGAATTGTTTTAACGTCATTATCGGCATTCCATGCATCTTCACGATTCATACGATCTTCCGCATCTGAGTAACGTTGCTGTAATTTTTCATCTTCAGGATGTTCACTATAGGCTGTTAAAACAGCTTCATAATGACGAATTGTTTCAAAAATAGGTGAAGCTCCTTCAAAAGCGGCTTCCATAATTGTCATATCATCATTTAATTCTGGTATTTGTTTTAAATAACTCATACGATAGTTATTTGGTTTAATTAAATCTCCTGAATCAGCTGGGTCAAGGTCTGTTAATGCATTTAATAACGTTGTTTTCCCTGAACCGTTAGTTCCAATCAATCCGATTCTATCTTTTTCATTAACAATAAAATTTAAATCATCAAATAATGTTTTTTCGCCGTATGTTTTCTTTAAATGTTCTACCCTCAGTGTTTGCATGTAATCACTCTCTTATCTAATTGATTCTCTTTTATAATTTGTATTACTAAGCATGTTTTGTAAAAAAAGAGATTAAATGATATTTAATCTCTTTTTTTACGCTAATTTTAACATTAGTTGCTTAGCCACTTTTAATAATTGAGTTGATTCGTTTGGGACTTCTTCTAGTAAAATACGATTTTCCAATATGGATAAAATTTGGCCTAATTTTTCACCTGGTTGAATACCAACATCTTTTATTAACTGTCGTCCATTAATTGCCATGTCTTTTTTAGACTTAATTGGAAGTGCAGTATAAGCAACTGTCAGCATTTCTGCATCTAAATTACTATTAAATATTGCTGCAACTTCATTTGCAATTAATAATAATTCTAATCCAGTTTCATACATCAGTTCTCGATTAACGGAATCATGAATAATACCGTTAAGTGCTTTGATAACTATTTGAACGTGTGTAATTAACTCATTTGAACTTTTCCATGAGATTAGAAAATGATTAATATTAGTTTCTGTTATCTTTAGAACATGAATAATTAACGACCAAGCAGCTACTTCTGATGTAAGTTTAATTGATTGCATTTTTGACATATCAGTTAGTTCCGATAAATAATTATTAAATTCGGGACAATATTTTACTAAATCTGATTCAACAAAATGTCGAAGTCCAATTTGAGGATTTTTTCCCAACAGTAATTTAATAAATTCAATATGAATCCGTTCAATAGCAATCTTTTTCAATAGTGGTGCATGTTTATTTAATGCTTTCTTCGTTTCCATTTCGATTGTGAAATCTAATTGGCTTGCAAATCTAATTGCCCTCATCATTCGTAAAGCATCTTCATTAAAACGTTCATCAGCAGTGCCAACAGCTCTAATGATGTGATTTTCTAAATCTTGTAGTCCGTTGAACAAATCAATAATCCGTCCATCATGTGTCATTGCTAAGGCATTGATTGTAAAATCACGACGTTTTAAATCTTCTTCTAAAGAGCGTACAAATTCAACATGATCTGGACGTCTAAAATCTTGATAAGTTGATTCTGTTCGAAATGTGGTGATTTCATAACCTTCTCCATGATCTAAAACCATAACAGTCCCATGTTGAATACCTGTATCTACCGTCTTATTAAAAATTTCCTTAATTTCCTCAGGGTATGCACTAGTGGCAATATCAATATCATGGATTGGTAATCCTAAGATAGTATCCCTAACACTTCCTCCGACAAAATATGCTTCAAAACCAGCATTTTCAATGGCTTTAATCACTGGTTCAGCATTAATGAAATCATCCGCAAGATTGGAAACTATCATAATATATTTTCCAATCCAACTAGTAATTCTTTATATTGTCCAATTTTTTCAGTAGCTAATGCAACACCAGACATGAATGAAATACGGTCAAATGAGTCCTGACGAATAGTTAATGCTTCACCCTCGCCACCAAATAAGACTTGTTCATGAGCAACATAGCCTGGTAAACGGACACTATGAATTCTCATGCCTTCAAAGGCTGCACCTCTCGCACCTGGTAATGTTTCTCTTTCATCAGGGTTGCCTTGAATTTTAGGTTTACGAACTTCAGCAATTAATTTTGCGGTATTTAAGGCTGTACCACTTGGAGCATCCAATTTATTATCATGATGCATTTCAATAATTTCAACGTCAGGTAAATACTTAGCAGCTTGTTGCGCAAATTGCATTAATAAAACAGCTGAAATACCAAAATTAGGAGCAATCAATCCACCTAATTTTTCTGTTTTACATAATTGTTTAAGTTCAGCTATATTATTTTCCGATAAACCCGTAGTCCCAATAACTGGTGACATATGTTTCGAAATAGCAAATTTAGTATTTTCGAAAACAACACTTGGGACAGTAAAATCAATCCAAACATCGGAAACTACGTTTATTTCATCTAGCTTATTGAATATTGGGACATTCTCTGTCTTATAGTCAGTAATTTCATTTATATTTTTTTCTGTAGCTGTAGTACTATAGACTCCAACTAATTCAAATAATGGATTTTCTAAGATCATATTTGTTGTAGTGGCACCCATTCGTCCTTTAAATCCAGCAACCAAAACTTTAATCATAGTAATCCTCCTCATCTTTAATTAATACAATCTAGTTTAACAGATTTATACTAGATTTAAAATGATAGTCAGCAGACATTCATCGATAATATGGTATGATATTTATATTGAATTTATTTCAGGGGGTAGAACTAATCTTAAAAAATGAACGAATTAAAATAATCGATTTAGTAATGATTGCGTTAGGTTGTTGTTTTTATGCATTTGGATTAGCAACCGTTAATATAACAAACCATCTTGCTGAAGGTGGTATAACCGGAGTTACTTTAATTTTACGTTATTGGTTTCATATTGATCCTGCGTATTCAACAATTGCAATTAATGTTCCATTAATCCTTATTGGTTACCGTTTTTTAGGTAAACGATCATTAGTCTATACTATATATGGAACAATAATGTTATCTCTTTTCTTATGGATTTGGCAACGTGTTCCGATTCAAATTAATGTAAATGATGATTTGTTTTTAGCAGGTATCCTTGCTGGTGCTTTTGGTGGCCTTGGGTCAGGCTTAGTATATCGTTTTGGTGGTACTACTGGTGGAACTGATGTAGTGGCTCGAATTTTTGAAAAAACACGTGGTATTCAAATGGGTAAGACAATTCTTGCCCTTGATATTGCTGTTTTGGTCATATCACTTAGCTACTTAGATTTAAGGCATATGATGTATACCCTACTAAGCTCATATGTTTTCTCAAAAATTGTTAACTTCACTCTTGAAGGTAGTTATTCTGGACTTGGCATCTTAATAATTAGTGACCAATATCAAATTATAACTAATGAAATTTGGGATAAATTAGGCAGAGGTGTTAGTTACATCAATGGTGAGGGATCTTATTCTCGCCAAAATAAAAAAATGATTTATGTTGTTATCAACCGTAATGAACTTCATCAGTTGAAGGAAATATTACAAAACCAGGATTCAAATGCTTTTGTTTCAATTAGTAGTGTTAATGAAGTACTGGGACAAGGGTTTAGTTTTAATCGACAAAAAAAGAATAAAATCACTAATATCACTAATATCTTTAATAAATGATTGGTCTTGCGCACTGCGATTTTTGCAGTGCGCTTTATTAGTGTGATATAGTTAAAGTAACTTATTGTTTATTACTAAAGGAGGCAATTAAATGAATTATCCCTATCAAAAAGCTTTTAATTTATCATTAGAATCCAACTCTTTGTCCCCATCAACAATTTTAGAATATAACTACGATATTCATGATTTTTTTAACTATCTTCTAAATTTTAATGATGCATTCTCTAATTCAATAATGGTTGAAACTATCTTAGAATCAGACGTTCGTCAATATTTAACTATGCTTCAAGATAAAAGAAATATTAAAAATTCAACATATACTAAGGTTTTATCGCATCTGAATGGTTATTTTAAATATTTATTTACCCATCAGATAAATACTCATATTCCAACATTAATGTTAAAAGGGAAAAAAAATATCGCAAATTCTGTTATAACCTTCAATTGGTTAATAGACTTCGACTCTTATCTTTTAAATTCAGAAATTAGCTACTATTCTCGACTTGTTTTATTAATGACACGGCATTTCTTTAAAATTTCAGAAATCTTACAACCTGGTTTTTTCGTTAGCTTTAAACAATTAACATTTACGGAAACAGAGGAATTATTTTTGAAGCAATTCAATACCTATATTAAACAACTACAAATTTTACAAAACTCCAACGATTGCTTTTTAAAACTGCGTAAAAATGTTGAAGCACCTTTATTATCTTTACCTGGTCTACATAAATTTTTAAAGAAAGATTTACAATTTATTGCGCCAAATGTTTCACCACGTCTGCTGTACCAGTCAGCTATTTGTTTTTCTATTCTCACTAACAATACGATGACAGATTCAGAAATTATGATGACGTTAAGAATTGATCCAAATTCACTTTTATACTACCGTCATTTAATTATTGAACAAAAATTAATCATATAAACCTTAAAAGAGCAACAAAAAGGAGCTAGAAAAATTCTAGCTCCTTTTTGTTGCCCAAATATTTTTAAATTATGCTACTTTTCGCCATAACTTTATCTAACCAATAGTCTTAATAATTCGTGCTGGATTACCTGCGATTAAAACATTATCAGGTACATCTTTTGTTACCACACTACCAGCACCAACGACGACATTATTTCCAATCGTGACACCAGGTAAAACAATCACTGATCCACCAAACCAACAATCATCACCAATTGTAATTGGTGCATCATATTGCCATCCTTCACGACGTAAATTTTTGTCCATAGAATGATGATTAGGTGTATATAACTGACAATTAGGCCCAATGAAACAGTGTTCTCCAATTGTTATTTGTCCTGCACTTAAAATCTGTAAATTAGAATTAATAAATGTGCCTGACCCTATTTTTAACATTTCCGGCCATTCTATAGTTGAAATTGGAAAATATATTTCAGCAGATTTTTCCATATTAGGTAAAAATTCTTTAAGCATTTTATCTGCATCATTCGTATCATGAGCCGCCAATTTATTTATTTTATAAATAGTTTGTGCACTTGTTTTAACAGTTTTTTGAGCCCATTCTTCTTTAGAATATTGGTACCAATCGCCATCTATAATTTTCTCAGTAATACTTTTTTTACTCAATCGTTCAATTTCTTTTTCGTTTAAATCTTTCATGTCCCTACCCCCGATATATAATTTTAGATAATTAATCGCCATTTAAACAACATTACCTATCTAAAATTATATCCTTAATAGCAATTAAAAAGCAAAAAATAATAATATCATTTATAAATATACCATCATAAATTCTATAATCTCTTTTCAAAAATTAAATTTTGGTCATTTTGTTCTATAAAGTGATAATTATTAGTCTTAGCTACTTTCAAACTTTTTATATTATTCAAATCTAGTATTATTTTTAATTTTTTTAACTTATATTCCTTTATAGCTAGTTTCTCAAGTTCTGTTAAGGCCTTTGACATTATTCCGCGTCCTACATACGACTTGTCTAACCAATAACCAACCTCAGCAGTTCCCATATGTAAATCTATTCCATGTAAATCAATCATGCCAACGATATTCTTATTAATTTTTATAGCGAAAATTAATTTAGTTTCATCCTTAAAAGAGTCTCTTAAAAAAATTATTTCATCATTAATCGATTTCATAGCATTAACCCATGGAAGCCACTCACTTAATTCAAGACGATTACGACTAATTAAATTAAATATTTCAGTACTATCTTCTAATTTTGGTATCACTATCTGATTTGTAATCATTTTACTTCCCCTTCTTTAAGCAAATCTTACAAATTGCTAACAAAAAACGCTTATACCAAAAGAATGATATAAACGTTTTATTTTAATAATTTATATCATTTTGAATATCAATAATTTCTTGATCATCAGGTACTAAAGCTAAGTAATGTTTAATTGCGTCCTTTAACTCCTCTTGTCGTCCGTTCTCTCTAAAAATAAATATAACAGATCTTAAAAAGTCAACTTGATTAGTAAAATAAGGGTATGCTTCTAAATAATTTTCTTCAGCTTTATCATAATCTTCAAGTCTTTCATATGAAATAGCTAAATTCCAAAATATTTGAGGATCTACATCTCCGTCGCTCTTGATATCTTCTAGTAATTTAATATCTTCATCATCACGTTCTTGCTTAACTAATAAATTACTTAATTGTAATAATATGCCAGTATTATCTGGATTAATATCAATTGCTTTATTTAAATACTTTTCAGCTTGCTTCTCATCGTCCAATTTTAAGGCAACAGTCGCTGCCTGTTCATACAATGTATCATTTACCTCGTCAACCGCTAACCCTTCTTGATAGACAAGTAAAGCATCATTCAATCTATTCTCATCTGAAAGTGCTTGACCAAGAATTGGATATAAGGATGTATACGAAGGATCTTCTTCCTTCAAATCATAAAGAATATCAATTGCTTTTTGTTGATCATTTAATTGTAGATAGGTTAAACCCATCTGTAACTTAGTATCAGAGTCCATATTTTCTAAATGAATTTGTTCTAAATATGCCATTGCTTTTTCAAACTGCCCACTGTTTGCGTAACTAACACCTAATCTTTGTACTAAGTTAACCTGTGACAGTTCAGTCTGTCCTGATTTAATTAATTCAAGATAAAATCCGATTGCCTGACTAAATTGTTTTGTATTAAAATATAGTTCGCCTAAAGCAAATTGGATAACTTCTTCTTCAGGAGCCAACTTATATGCAGTTAATAATTTATTTTCACTAACTTCAAACATACCTTGTGTCTGATATAAATCGGCAGCAACCATAAGAGACTGAAGATAAGCTTCTGAATCTTCTTCAATTTCTGACAAATAGTTAAGTGCTTCATCAGATTTTCCTTCACTAATTGCAATATCTGCCAGGAATGTTTTTAAAGTATCTTCTTCTGGATATTTTTCTAATAATCTTTCATAAGTACGTTTAGATTGAGCTAAAAAACCTAAGCTATATAACTCTTCTGCTAAACTAAATAATGTTGCATCATTGTCTTTTCTTAATGCTCTGGCAAATTCTTTCATTGCCTCATCAATTTGTCCTTCGTCCAAGTAGTCTAGCATAATTTCTGAATGCGTCATTAAATAACTTCCCTTCATTATTAAATTAATATGGTTTAGTTTAATCTATCATACACACAATAGCTAGTAATCTCGTACATAACTATTGTCTATAAAATAAATTATAGATTGAAAAAGCTAGTACAAAATGAATTGTACTAGCTTTTTCTAAGTATTATTTAACAGAATCCTTTAAAGCTTTACCTGGTTTAAATGCAGGTACTTTACTTGCAGGGATTTGAATTTCTTCACCAGTTTGTGGGTTACGACCTTTACGAGCAGCGCGTTCACGTACTTCAAAGTTACCGAAACCGATTAATTGAACTTTTTCACCTGTAGCTAATGTGCTTTGGATTGAACCAAATACAGCATCAACTGCGACAGTAGCATCTTTTTTTGTCAATCCTGTTTCTTTTGCAACATTTTCGATTAATTGTGCTTTGTTTGCCATAATGTTTCACCTCCCCTAAAATGTGTCCGAATATTTAAAAATATTCAGCCATTATTATTTAAAATAAATAATAATAATAGAACCAGAGATTACTCTACTAATTCTTTATTTAAGATACCATACAAAACGTATTACATCAAGGTATTTAACTACTTTAGCAGAAAAAAAGATGGCATGGTAGCGTTTTATCAATTTGAATTATTTTCTTCTTCTTTCAATAACATGAATTGGTGTTCCTTCAAAATCAAACGATGTTCTAATTTGATTTTCTAAGAAACGTTCATATGAAAAATGCATCAAATCAGTATCATTAACAAATACAACGAATGTAGGTGGTTGTATTGCTACTTGTGTTGCATAGTAAATTCTTAAACGTTTTCCATTATCAGTTGGCGTTGGATTATGGGCTACTGCATCCATAATGACATCATTTAATACTGAAGATGTAATACGACGACTATGATTTTCATTTACGCGTTTAATTAATTCGGGTATCTTAGATAATCGTTGCTGTGTAATTGCAGACACAAAAATAATAGGAGCATAACTAAGATATGCAAATTCTTGACGTATATTAGCCTCAAAATCAGATAATGAATGATTATCTTTTTCAAGAGTATCCCATTTATTTACGACGATAATGATACCACGTCCTGCTTCATGGGCATACCCTGCAACTCTCTTATCTTGTTCCCGAATACCTTCTTCAGCATTTAACACAACTAAAACAACATCTGAACGATCAATAGCACGCATGGCACGTAGTACAGAATACTTTTCAGTATTTTCATATACTTTTCCGCGTTTTCTAATACCAGCTGTATCAATCATTGAGAACATATCGCCCTCTTCAGTATCAAAAGCTGTATCAATTGCATCACGTGTAGTCCCTTCAATAGGTGAAACAATAACACGATTTTCACCCAGGATTGCATTCACCAATGAAGACTTACCCACGTTAGGACGACCAATCAAACTAAACTTAATTCGACTGTCATCTTCATCAGGAATATTTTCAGGGAATTTCTTTGTAATCTCATCCAATAAGTCACCAACCCCAAGGCCATGACTACCAGAAACTGGAAATGGTTCTCCAAATCCTAATGAATAGAAATCAAAAATATCTTGTCTAGACTCGGGATTATCAACTTTATTAACCGCTAAAATAACTGGCTTATCAGAACGATATAAAATTTTAGCCACTTTCTCATCAGCATCCGTTACGCCTTCTTTTACACTTACAAGAAAAACAATAACATCAGCTTCATCGATTGCGATTTGTGCTTGTTCAGTGATTTGCGTCAAAAAGGGTTCATCACCGATATCGATACCACCAGTATCAATCAAGCTAAATTTTTGCGCTAACCACTCACTATGAGCATAAATACGATCTCGTGTAACACCAGGAGTATCCTCAACAATTGAAATTCTTTCCCCGGCTATTCTATTAAAAACTGTGGACTTTCCAACATTAGGACGTCCAACAATTGCTACAACAGGATTTGCCATAGATAGTACCTCACTCTCTAAATATCTTTTGTAATAAATAATAAAAACGACTGAACTACAGTTCAGTCGTTACTTAAAAATAATATTTTAATTATTTGTTAGTATCTGCATCTTCTAATGCTTTACCTAAAATATCACCAAGTGTGAAACCAGTACTTTCTTCTGGCATACCACTCATTGTTGATTTAGGAGCTTTAGCTTTTGGTGCAGCTTTTTTAACTGTTTTTTTCTTTTCAGGTTTTTCTTCTGTTGCTGGTTTTTCTTCGAGAGCTTTAATTGATAAAGCTAAACGATGTTCTGCTGGATGTACTTCAAGTACTTTAACTTGAACAGCTTGGCCAGTTTTTAAAACTTCGCCTGGTGTAGCAATATGTGTGTAAGAAATTTGTGAAATATGAACTAATCCTTCAATTCCAGGCATAACTTCAACAAATGCACCAAATGTCGTTAAACGTTTAACAGTACCATCTAAGACGTCATCTACATGGATATCATTTTCAACATTATCCCATGGTTGAGGTAATGTTTGTTTGATTGATAATGAAATACGATTCTTATCTAAATCGATTGCCAATACTTTAACTTTAACTTCTTCACCAACTGATAAGACATCTTCTGCCTTAGAAATACGGTTGTAAGAAATTTCTGAAATATGAACAAGTCCATCAATACCACCAAGATCAACAAATGCACCGAAGTTAGTTAAACGGGCAACTGTTCCTGTTACAACTTCACCAACTGTTAAAGTTTTAAGAGTTTCTACTTTTTGAGCATCTCTTTGAGCTTTAACAATTGCTTTATGTGATAAGATTAATCTATTTTCAGTTGGGTCAATTTCAATAATTTTGAAATCTAATGTTTGATGGTTATATTTTGATAAATCTTCAACAAAACGATCATCAATCATTGAAGCGGGTACGAATCCACGCACACCAGCATCAGCAACTAATCCACCTTTAACAACTTGTGTTACTGTAGCTTCGATTGTAGCATCATCATCAGCTAATTTTTGTAAGTCATTCCAAACTTCACGTTCAGCAATTCTTCTTTGTGATAGTAAGTAACTACCACCTTCTTTATCGCCACCGATACTTGAAATAACAACTAAATCCATAACGTCACCAATTTTGACAACGTCTTCTGTTTCTTCACCAGCTTTAAGTGCTAGTTCTTTAGCTGGTACAACACCTTCAACACCGGCGCCTTCAATACCAACAATGACTTGTTTAGCATCATCGATAGCTAAAACTTCACCTTTTATAACAGAACCAACCTTAACTTCACTTACACTATTTAATGCTTCTAGTAAATCATTATTTTCTTCAATATTACTCATGGACAATGTCCTCCTTAGCGAATAAACTCTATTTATTATTTTAGCTGAAATGAAGAGTAATTACTAGTGCTAATACTCATTTTTCACATTTTATTTTATTATTTGTTAATTATATCCATAATTTTCTGTACGACCCCATCAATATTCATTGAAGTCGTATCTACAAGTATAGCATCTTTTGCCTGAATAAGCGGAGAAATTTCACGTGTAGAATCTTTTCGATCTCGTTCGGCAATTTCAAACTCTAAAACATCAAGTGTTGTATTAATACCCTTAATTTGATTTTCCTTAAATCGGCGAAGAGCACGTTCTTTAACACTCGCAACTAAGAATATTTTAACTTCAGCATTTGGTAATACTGTCGTTCCGATATCACGACCATCCATAACAATTGATCCATCTTCGGCAATTTCTTGTTGTCTTTTAACTAATTCCTTGCGTACACCTTCTTGAGCAGCAACCGTTGAAACATTATTAGTTACCTCAGGTTGCCTAATTGCTTGTGTTATGTCTATATTGTTTATATAGACTAATTGTTCTGGATTTGCTGGTTTAAAAGAAATTATTGTATCTTTTAATAGACTAACTAACTTATCATCATTATCCAGCGCAACATTCTTTGCCATTGCTTCAAAAGTAATTGCTCGATACATTGCCCCAGTGTCGCAATAAACATAATTTAATTTTTTAGCAACTAATTTAGCGACAGTGCTTTTTCCTGCGGATGCCGGTCCGTCAATTGCAATTTGGATATTATTTTTCATCAAGTAATTCCTCCATAAAAATGGGATTGATTAGATATCAATCCCATATGTATATTATTTAACTCTTATTTTTTGTCCTGCACTAATAGAAGTAGTCAACCCTGGATTCATTTGTAGAAGTTGTTCTGTAGTTAACCCATTGTTTGCTGCAACACGATATATGCCTTGTCCTGCTTCGACAGTTACATATGACTTTGAAGATGCACTTGATGAACTATCAGAGCTGGTTGATTCACTAGACGCTGAGCTAGAGCTTGAATTAGTGCTAGAACTAGCTTTCTCTTTTGATTCAGAGCTAGCTTTTTCTTTTGATGCTTTTTCTTTCGATTCAGAACTAGCTTTTTCTTTTGATTCAGAGCTTTTCTTAGCACTTGAGCTAGAACTATCAGAATCATCAGTTTTGGTAACTATTTTTTTACTTACTGAACTCTCGCTTGTGGTTCTATCTTCTGGTTGGTATACTTTGTTACTTTCAACAATATAAAAAGCAATCGTTCCAATAATAATAGCTACAAAAACAACTAATAACCCCGTAGTTAATAATGAACTATTTTTACTTTTACGTCTATTCGCTGATCGAGAATAATTTCCATTATCGTCTCTATCGTCTTCGAATGATTTTTCCCAAGGCTTTTTTTCTGAATTATCTTTTTTATCACTCATTTTTCAATCCTCCTAAAAACAATTATCATTATTTTACCATAATAATCCAAATTATTCTCAAGATAATTTAAACAATCTTGAAATAATATTATCTGTTGATTGAATTAACTGCTTGTCATCATTTTTGATTATCTTTTTTTCTAATCCAATCTTTTGAAGTACATCCACATTAAATAACGCTGAGCAACAGAATTCATCATGTTCTATTAATTTCGATTCTCCAAAATGGTTTAAAATTTGTTGCTTTCGACAATTACTTGAATTAACAAACATTATCATATTTTGTAATCCAGTTTCTTTTTCAATTTTCCTTTGTCTAAAAAGGAACTGCACCTCTTCAACTGAGCTTTGTTTCTCATAGTAATAATCTAACAGTTTACCTTTTTCTTCTCCAAGACCAACTAATTCCTTATGTTTTTTAAAATACATCCTAATAAAATCATCATCTGGAATGGTTAAATCAATTAAGTTTCTTTGTAGAAACACATCATTTTCTTGAGAAAAAACAATTGCGATACTCTGCTGGCCATCTCGTCCAGATCGGCCAAATTCTTGTACGTAGCTTTCAAAATCAGCGGGCATATGATAATGGATAACGTATCTAATATCTTTCTTATTAATACCCATACCAAAAGCGCTTGTTGCACATATAACATCTATTTGATTTTCCATAAATTGTCTTTGTACCGTATACCTTGCCATATCATTCAAGTCAGCATGGTACGGTTCAGACCTTAATCCAGTGTTATTATTTATTAAATCTGAGACCTCATTTGCCTTTTTCTTGCTCGAGAAATAAACGATTCCAACACCCTTGATTTTATTCAATAAATTTAATAATTGCTTATTTTTATCAGATTCATCATGCACTTTTAAGACACTTAAAAAAATATTACTTCTATTAACCGATTTAATGATTTTATGAAAATCTCGACCTTCTGTTTTTAATTGTGTCATAATATCATTCTGAATATTTAGTGCAGCTGTGGCTGTCAACGCCAAAACGCAAGGTGTACCAAGTTTCACAATTGCATTATTCAAATCCAAATAATCAGGCCTAAAATCTGGTCCCCAAGTGGAGATACAATGTGCCTCATCTACAACAAATAGTGATACATCTATTTGTTTAAGGGCATTTATCACTTCAAATTGACTTAGCATTTCAGGAGATAAATAAACAAATTTATAAGATTGTATATTTTTTAACACATATTTTTTTTCAGAATAACTCAATATTGATGTTAATCCAATAGCTGTCCCATTACCACGAAAATTAAATTGACTAACTTGATCTTGAATTAAAGATAACAACGGTGAAACGATAACTGTCGTACCATTCATAAGATAGCCAGCTAACTGATAACACAATGATTTCCCAGTCCCTGTAGGTAGTACTGATAACGTGTCTTGACCAGATAAGATAGTTTCTATGGTTTCTTCTTGGCCTATCATAAATGAATCGAATCCAAAGTATTCCATCAATTTTTCTTTTAAATTAATTTTGGACATCTATTTTACTCCTATAAATTTGATACAAACGATAATCGAAAAAATTTATATCAGGTTTCTTATTTTGTATTATTTTAAAAGGTACTTGATCAATATCTCTCCCCATAATTTCAGATAAATCATTAACTATTTTTTTTGTTAAAAAAGTATCAAATGGAAATTTTTCACTAATCATTGCTAATTCAAGTAAATGTTCAAAAATTGTACTAGTCTTCAATCCTCTACTTTTAGCCACATCATTAACAGATAGGCCCATAGTAATTAATCTCATCGTTTCCTTTGCACTTTCAGAAATAATTCCTGTTTTTAGAATTGACTGAACTAATTCTTTGAACACACTTTGTTTTTGCTCCTCAATCCAACTAGCAAAAAAATTTATTGTATCTCTGTATATTAATTGAATCTCCATTTCTGATAGATTCAACTCATTTGCTAACTGTTTATTGGTCAATCCATTAAGATTATGACCAATTAATTTGTTCATAAATATTAAACTAGAATTTGTATCAATTTTTTGCACGAACAATCGTAATTCTAAATTAACTTGTTTTGTTAGTATTGTTTTGTCATTATTAGAAATCCATTTTTTGATATTAAATTTAGTTAATTCGGATGTTACGACAGGATAATAATGACGATTAACAAAGCTAAGTTCAGATACAACTTGTATAGCTAAAATACAAGTTTCTGACCATTCATTAAATTTATATTGATTTATTAATTTAGGGTGCTTAATTTGATATAAATCGCTTTTCGCTTTTTTTTGTCGAATTAAACCATTTTGCGTTAACCGAACTTGCCCATTAGATTCAGTGAGTAATTTATTTTGTTTCAACTTAGAAAGTATTTTTTGATATATTTCATTTGTAAATTGAGGATCAATACTAAAATAATCTAGCAAATCATAACGCATTCCCCAATATATATTGGAAACAGTATTCCGACCTGTAATAATGCTAAATATTACATTAGGTCGCCGATATTCGACATTAAACATTTGTAAGAGATAATCTTCAACCATAAAATACCATCCTTATAAAATAAAATGAGGAAGAATCACTTAAGAATTCTCCCTCATTAATTATACTATAGTTGTTTATATTTTTTATTATTTAACTGAACCCAACCATACATTCTCTGATATAAAAGACTAAATAACCCAACGACCAGAATTCCTTTTATAATATTAAAAGGAACAATACCAACAATAACGTACTTGGATACTGACATTCCGATATTCATACCGATAACATTCAAGTACACTGGTAGAATTACAAAATAATTTGCAATAGATAATACAGCAGTTAGTACAAAGGTACTCACTAAAACTGCCAAAATACTCTTTCCAAGTGTTGGCTTAAGGTTTCCTTTACCTTTGAGAAGATAATATGCTGGAAATGATACCGCCATTGATGCTAAGAAATTACTTCCAACACCTATCAAGCTGGCAATATCTGTTCCAGTTGAAACTAGATACAGCAATGAACGAACGACGGCAACCATCACACCGCTCATTGGTCCCAAAATAAAAAATCCAATTAAAATTGGTAAATCACTAAAATCAATTTTTAAATACGGAAAAATTACTGGGAAAGATAAAAACATTAATACGTATGAGATTGCAGCTAAGAACGCTGTAATCACAACTTTATAAACTGGTGACCGATTCATACTAGAAAACCTCCTGGAAGGCCATCTTCAATGAAGAACCTTTCAAGTAAATAAAAATGAACGCCATTAATCACTAAAGATTAACAGAGTTCATTTGAAATTACTTACTCAAATAAGCCCTATCTTCTTTATCCAGACTTTAACTGTCGGTACTGGAATTACACCAGTCCAGCCACATATACAATGTGGGTCGCGGACTATAACCGCCGGTCGGGAATTACACCCTGCCCCTGAAGACGAACCAAATATTTTATTACGCTACAAAATATAACATAGGATAAAATAAGTTACAATTATTTACGCTCGGCGATACTTTTCAATGCATGAACTTCTTCTTCAGATAACTCACGGTATTGACTCGAAGTTAATCCATATAAATCTAAGAATCCATAAGTTTCACGTTTTAATTTTTCCACTGGATGTCCGACCTCTGCCAACATATTTTTAACTTGATGATTTCGGCCTTCATGAATTGTTAATGAAACAATTGCTTTTTGCTTATTTTTATCTGCTGAAATAATTTTTGAATGAGCAGGAGCCGTTTTCTTACCATCAATTACAATTCCTTGACGTAACGTTTTTAAATCATCATTAGATGGAATACCATTCACTTTAGCGACGTAAGTTTTGTCAATCTTATACTTTGGATGAGTCATTTTGTTGGCTAACTCACCATCATTTGTCATTAATAATAATCCAGAAGTATCATAATCTAATCGACCGACTGGATAAATTCTTTCCCTTACACCTGGAAAATAATCCGTAACAACCTTACGATCTTTATTATCCTTAACAGCCGAAATAACTCCTCTTGGTTTGTAGAATAAATAATAGACTAATGGTTCTTCATTTAAACGAATACCATCAACTTCAATTTTATCTTCACTTGTGACCTTAATACCCAACTCACTTGCAACCTTACCATTCACCTTAACATGACCTTCTGAAATCATTTTTTCGGATTGTCTTCGTGACGCAACACCTGATTGCGCCATAACTTTTTGTAATCTTTCTGCCTCTGCCATATTATTCCTCATTTTCTTGTAATTTTTCGTTAAAATTATTTAAAAAAAGTTTACCTATTTCTCCATCAAAATCTTGATTTTCACTAATCACTGGAAGTTCTTTTAGTTCAGTTAATCCAAAATAATTTAAAAATTGCGTCGTTGTTACATATATAATAGGTCTTCCTGGTACATCAAGACGTCCATTTTCACGAATTAGATCTAAAGCAATCAATTTTTGCAGTGATCCTGAACTTTGAACTCCTCGGATATCATCAATTACAAGTCGTGTCACTGGTTGTTTATAAGCAATGATAGCTAGCGTTTCCAGTGCTGCATTAGAAAGTCTTCTTGAATTAGGATTTTCAAAATAATCTTTAATTAAATCTGCTAATTTCTCTTTTGTTACTAATTGATAACAATCATTATATTGAATTAGCTCCAAGCTAGAATTTATATCATTTTTATACTTTAATGATAATTTTTCAAGTTGTTCTTTAACTGCTGATTTCAATAATCCAGTTAATCTAGATAATTCTGCTAGAGATATTCCTTGATCCCCACTCACAAATAAAAGTCCTTCAATATTTGCTAAATGACTCACCTTCGTACCTCCTTAATACAATAATCTATGGTTCAATTTTTAAAATCTGAATCATTTCATGGCTATTTGCTTGTTTCAATTTAATTTGGTTTAATTTTGAAAGTTCTAATATTGCCAGAAAAGTAACAACAATTTCATCAACCGTTGTTGTTATTTCAAAAAAATCACTAAATATTAAACTCTTATTTGAATTTAGAATGATTTTTTTTATTTCTGATATTTTATCAGAGAGTGATGCTAGTTGCACATTAATTTTTTTCTCAATTGGTTGATGATTTATTTGCTTTATTAAAACTCTTTTAAAAGCATTCTCAAGTGTTTCTAAATCCAGGCCAGGTATATCAAGTTGAGGTTTATCAAATCTATTTTTAGGAATACTACTTTGTTCCTTAGAAAAATAATTCGCACGTTTATTTTCCCTGACGCTCAACTCTCCAGCCGCCTCTTTAAAAATTTGATATTCAATTAATTGTTCGACTAGACTTGCCCTTGGATCAGTTTGAGTTTCCTCTACATTGGAAAATTCTGCCGGTAATAACATTTGACTCTTAATTTTCATCAACGTTGAAGCCATCACTAAATATTGACCAATCACATCTAATGACATATTCGTAGTATCTTTAATAATAGTTAAATATTGCTCTGTTATTTCTGAAATTTGAATATCATAAATATCCATCTCAGAATCTTTGATTAAATGCAGTAACAAATCAAGTGGTCCTTCAAAAGAGGTTAATTTTAATGTTACCTGACTAATAGATTTAAATTTTTGACTCATTTTTTTGCATTTCCCATTTTTCAATTAATTTTGTAGTATCAATTGTACCCATGATTTTTTTATCAGGATATAGCGATAATACAGCGTTCAGAATCAAAAAACTAACTTTTTTATGTCTTTCATCTGGACTCAATGATATTGCCCGAACTACGACAACGTTGCCATCATTTTCAATACCAACTATACCAGTAAAATTACCTGCCTCATTTTTCCAAAGATACAAATCTCGATTTTCTGTATCTTGATAACCTTTAATTGCTAAATTAATTCTAGTAACATCCTTCAAGTCAGGTATAAATGACAACAAGCCCATCGCAATTTTTTCATAATCATTCTTATACTTAATAAGCATTATTGTTCTCCTCTACACGCACGGCATTCATGAGACAATTCATATATTTAAAAATAACTAATATACTTGTTTGTTACCGATATATTAATTTAACGTTGAACTAATAAATTATATTTTCAAATAATTTTATTTATTATCTCTTACCTACTAAAATAGTTTTCTATTAATCATCTGTTTCGTTAATTAATTCATCATTATTAGTTTCAAATTCCTCAGGCATTTTTATTAAAATAAGATTACCATCTTCTTGTTTAACATAACGCTCTTTTAGCAGATGTCCAACAGCTCTCTTAAATTGACCTTTGCTGATACCAAAATATTCTTTAATGTCTTCTGGATTACTTTTATCAGTAAAAGGTAATGTTTTTTCATCATTATGACTTAATGCAGCAATCAACATTGCTGCATCATCACTAATTGCTTCATAGGCACGTGGTTTGATAGATAGATTAATTGTACCGTCAGTTCTAATTCCAATTACACGTCCTTCTAATACTTGACCTAATCTAGGTTCATTAAATCTTTCAGATGGATGGATAAATCCAAGATAATCATCATCAGTAATTACAAAAGTTCCAATCATTTTTAAGCGAATAACTGTAAATTTCATATTTTTATTTTTTAATGAGTCATCAGGTTTCTTAGCAATTGATCGAAACATTTCTTCGTCCGCAACATCACCCCAAATACGATCTTTGGCATCAATTTTAAGTCCAACCATTAATCGATCACCAGCTTTTGGCCAAAGTGATTTCATTTCTGGTAAATCATCTAGTGAAACTGCTACATCTTTGTCTGGTAAACCAATGTCAACGAAGACACCTAAATCTCTTCTAACTTTTACAACGTCTCCGAATGCATATTGATCAATGCCAGCTCTAGGAATTATTGTTGATAAACTCAAATCATGATCTTCGTTCTCATACACAAAGCCTGTAACCATCGAACCGTTCGCTAATTGACTGTTTTTTTCATCTTTCAATAAATGCATTGTTATACTATCTTTTTGTACTAAAAATTCTGTATCATTCTCATCAGTTACCATTGCGGTAACAACTTGTCCCATTATTGAACTCATTTATTTCTCCCATTCAAAAAAATATTATTTTATATTTCTTTATTCATATTTTAAAATTACATACTCACATTTTACCTGATATTAGGCTTAATAGCCAATTGAATAGAAATATTGTGTAATAAAAAAGGGGCTGTGACATAAGTCTCTTCAATATGATATTAAACAAGTCTCCCGAAATCTTTTTTGATTTCGGGAGACTTGTTTCTTTTTACTACTTTTTAATATATTATCTAATTAGAAAAATAAAAAGGAACACTGGCCTTCGACCCCCAATGCTCCTTAATTTAATCCTCGAAAGGACTTAAAAATGCAAAATTATTATAACATAAATCAGACTTGTTTAGCCATCTCAACTGACTATATACCAGAAAAGAATAACACTGCGTGTTATATCAATACGCTAATCGAAAAATTAGAAATAAAAGAACCTTATCTTTTTGGTCGCCCCCGTGAATATAATCTTTCAGCTTTATTGAAGTTATATCTTTTTGCTATAACTCGAGGTGTTTTTAGTAGTCGTCGGGTCGCCTTACTAGCACAAGAAAATTTATCGGCACGTTGGTTAACACAAGAGCAAATGCCATCTTACCGAACTATTGTCCGATTTAGAACGTCGAATGAATTAACTGATTTAATTGATCGCAGTTTAGATACCTTAGTCGAATATTTACGACAACAAAATATGATTAGTGATGCCATCTTTATTGATGGTACTAAGGTTTTGGCTAATGCTAATAAATATAGTTTTATTTGGAAAAAGAATACAATACGTTTTGATCAAATGAATCGCGAAGCGATTTTAGAGCTACTAGTTGAATTAAAAACAGCGCATGCTGCTTGTAAAGTCCCAGAAGGCTCCAATCTAACACTAGAAATGATTGAAGAAGTTATCGATCGACTTGATCAGAAATTAGTAGCATTAGACCAGGAAGTTTCAAGAACTAAGAAGATAAGTCCCAATCCAGCTAAAAGAATTCGAAGAACCCTAAAATCTAAGAAGAATCAATTAACTAAACGCCAACATAAATTAAGTGAACATGAAGCACAAATGAAAATATACGGTACTCGAAATAGCTATTCTAAAACTGATCATGATGCAACTTTTATGCGTATTAAAGAAGATCCAATGTTAAATGGTCAACTTAAGCCAGCTTATAACTTACAAATTGCGACCAGTAACCAATTTATTTTGGGCTACCAATTATTTCAAAATCCAACAGATACTAGAACACTTCAACCGTTTCTTAAAACGTTAAGTACTCATAATAAATTAGATAAATACATTGTTGCCGATGCCGGATATGGATCAGAATCAAACTATCGTTTCATTGAAGATGAATTACCAAATCAAACTGCTATAATTCCTTACGGTACCATGATTAGAGAACAAAGCAAAAAATGGCGAACTGATGATAGAAAAGTTATGAACTGGGATTATCATGAAAATAATGATTACTATATTGATCCGCACGGCGTGCGATTTAACTTTAAAGCGTATCGGAAAAGAACCGATAAATATGGAATAGTTCGTGAATTTAAAGAATATCAAGCAGAGTTACTAGATGAGAATCAGATAATTATTCCTGCGGCTAAAACACTTAGAGGTGCACGTCGTAAGATTCAAGTTAACGGATCTTGGGAATATTTTAAGGCACAACAATGTGAACGACTTTCTGAACCAGAAACGGGTCAAATTTACGCGCACCGTAAAATTGATGTAGAATCCGTTTTTGGTCGAATGAAGGCCTCTTTGCCGTTCAATCAATTTCTATTGCGAGGGATTGAGAAGGTTAAAAAGGAAGCAGGTTTGATAGTAATGGCATTAAATATCCAAAAATTAGCCAGTTTAGGAGGTAAATAATACTTCTGTTTTCTATATTTTTTTAAATAAAAAGAAATAAGGCTCCAGAAATCAAAAAATGATTTCCGGAGCCTTATTTTGAACTTTATTGAAGGGACTTATGTCACAGCCCCTTTTCCAATTTTAAAATATTCAAGTAAGGATTGATACAACCTGATCAATATTATCTTAATTAGTCAATTATATTCATGATTAACCCAATAACATTTTTCGTCACCAATGTCTTACCGATATACTAACTTAGGTTCATCATGTACTTGAACCTTAATATAATTAGTCTACTAATTGAACTTTCAAACTGTTTGTTGTTCCTTTTTCACCAACTGGAAGACCAGCAGTGATTAAGATAAGGTCACCTTTTTTAGCGAAACCTAATTCTTTAGCTTTTTCAGTTGCTAAACTAAACAATGCATCTGTTGATGCTGGTTTTTCAGCAATGATTGGGTGAACACCCCAGTTAACTGATAAACCATGACGAGTTTGTTCGTCAAAAGTAATAGCTAAAATATCTGAGTCAGGACGGTATTTAGAAATCATACGTGCTGTTTGACCAGATTTTGTAGCAGCGATGATAGTTTTAATACCTAAGCTATCAGCTGTTTCAGCAACAGCACGACCAATAGTTTCAGTAACATCATTTTTGTCAAATTCATTTAATGCAAATGAGCTATGTGCACGCAATGCATTTTCAGATTTTTCATCAATACGAGCCATTGTTGCAACTGATTCTACAGGGTAGTCACCATTAGCACTTTCACCTGAAAGCATTGTTGCATCTGTTCCATCAAATACGGCATTAGCAACATCAGATGCTTCAGCACGTGTAGGACGTGGGTTTTCTTGCATTGAATCAAGCATTTGAGTAGCAGTAATAACTGGTTTGCCCAAAGCGTTACATTTTTTGATTAAGTCTTTTTGAACTAAAGGAACATTTTCAGCAGGAATTTCAACACCCATATCGCCACGGGCAATCATTAATCCTTCAGAAACTTCCATAATAGCATCAATATTATCGATACCTTCTTGTGATTCAATCTTAGGGAAGATTTGAACATGTTCCATTCCTTTTTCTTCAAGTAAAGCGCGGATATCTAAAACATCAGCTGGTTTACGTACAAAACTTGCAGCAATGAAATCAATGTTTTGATCTAAACCAAAACGAATATCGTCTGAATCTTTTTCAGTAATACCAGGTAAGTTAATTGATACACCAGGAGCGTTAACACCTTTACGTGAACCTAAACGACCAGAATTCATAACAGTTGTTACTAATTCGTTAGCAGCTGTATCAATTTCATCAATTCTCATATCGATAAGACCATCATCAAACAATACGTGGCCTCCAACATGAACATCTTCAATTAAACCTGGGTAAGTAACAGCAATCTTTTCTTTTGTTCCTTCAAGTGAATCATCCATTGAAATACGAACAATATCATTAATTTCAAAGTTGATTTTACCTTCTTTTTGAACAGTAGTACGGATTTCTGCACCTTTAGTATCAAGCATGATACCAACCATTTTACCAGTAATTTTTTCTGCTTCATGAACTAATGTCATACGACCTAAATGTTCTTCATGGTCACCATGAGAAAAGTTGAAACGGAAAACATTAGCACCGGCTTCGATTAATTTAACAATTGTATCAAGATCTGAACTGGCTGGACCAAGTGTACTTACGATTTTAGTTTTTTTCATTAGATTATGATCTCCTCTTAGTTTACTTATTATTTATAAATAACAATAACAGTATTATATTATTTTGGTGTTGAAAGTCGTGTATTTAAGTCTAAAAGACTCAAATCTGTATGATGTTTATGTTCTTCAAGCGTTGCAACAATATCTTCAGCAACTAATTTGTTGTCTTTAATACCAATTGCTAATCCGCCTTTACCTTCCATAAGAAGTTGAACAGCATAATCACCAAAACGACTTGCTAAGACACGATCTTTGGCAGTTGGTACGCCACCACGTTGTGTATGGCCTAAAATAGTCACACGTGTTTCAAAATTACCATATGTGTCTAATTCAGCAGCAAATTCACTAGCTCCCATAACACCTTCAGCTAATACGATAATTCCTGAATCTTTACCATGTTCACGGTTACTGTTGAGCTTGTCTGCAATTTCTTGCATGTTATATCCTTTTTCAGGAATAACAATAACATCAGCACCACCAGCAATACCGGACCATAAAGCAATATCTCCAGCATTTCTACCCATTACTTCAACGATAAACGTACGTTGATGTGAACGAGCAGTATCGCGAATACGATCAATTGCATCAAGAGCTGTGTTAACAGCTGTATCAAATCCAACTGTGAAATCTGTATCAGGAATATCATTATCGATTGTTCCTGGAATACCAACAGCGTTAAATCCACGTTTTGTGAGTGCTAAAGCACCATGGTATGAACCATCCCCACCGATAACAACTAAAGCATCGATACCGAACTTTTTAAGTTGTTCGATACCTTTTAATTGTCCTTCAGCAGTTGCAAATTCAGGATAACGGGCTGAATATAACATTGTTCCACCGCGTTGAATAACATCATCAACGTCAGCATATTCAATTTTATGAATATCGCCAGCAACTAAACCAGCAAAACCATAATTAATACCGTATGCTTCTAATCCTTCACCAATTACACGACGTGCAACAGCACGAACTGAAGCGTTCATACCTGGCGCATCTCCACCACTTGTTAAAATACCAATGCGTTTCATTTCTTCACCTCAATAAGTAATTTAAGTACATATTTCACTCACTATATTAACACTTTTCAGAAAAGTTGTCTTGTTAAATGTGAAAATATTTTCAGTATTTTCAAGAATAAATTACTTAATGACGACATTTTCAGAACCTAATATTTTTGTAAGCGCTGTATGTGTTTCTTTGTCGTTCCTTAACCAATAAGTTCTATCTAAACTAATTTTACGATTGTCTTTTTCATAGTACAAAATAACCGGTGTTTGACCTAACCTTATTTTCATGGTTTGCATTAATTTTTCTATTTTTTCATTTGTTGTTTCTTTAGTAATCTTCAAAAACCATTTTTTTTGAGTTATTCGTTTAAAATAATCATCTGCTAATTCTATTTTTTTAACAATAATTTGTAATCCTCTATTTGTTTCAACATCCCCCGAAACGACAACGACCTTATTTTTTTCAAGTAAAGATTCTTTCTGTCGAAATAAATCAGGAAATATTGTCAAATCAATCTCACTTGTTTCATCCGAACCATTTACAAAGGCCATTTGTTGACCCTTCTTTGTTCGAATAACTTTTACTCTCGTAAGATTAACTAAAATGGTTACATGTGTCTTATCAGATATTTCCGATATTTTTTTAAAATCGCTTTGATTTAGCTGTTTCCGATACTTCTCAACCGGATGTCCCGAAAGATACGCACCTAAATATTGTGATTCTTTTTCTAATCGAACCATTAATGGAAAGTTTGATTGTCTTGCTATCTTAGGTGTTAATAATTCAAATAAATTAGTATTATTTCCACTTAAATCAATACTACTAATTAATTCTGGTAGAGCACTAATCAACTCAGCACGATTATATTCAAATTGATCAAAACACCCAGAATATATTAAAGCTGAAATATTTTCCTCATTTAAATATTTTTTATCTATCCGATGCAGGAAGGATTGGAAATCTGTGAACAATTCTTTTTTCCGTAATGTAATGATATGTTCAATAAAGTCTTTTCTAAGTCCTTTAATACTATTTAATCCAAATAAAACAATATTTTGTCTTAAACTAAAACCTACCTCGCTCATATTAATATCAGGTAATTTAATTATTACATGATATTGCTTTGCTTCCACTAAGTATTCTTTTATTTTTTGCGGATTATTACCAACGGAATTTAAAATAGCTTCAAAAAATGCAGCTGGAAAATTAGCTTTAATATAGGCTAATTGAAAAGCAATTTTACTATAGGCAACGGCATGTGAACGATTAAATCCATAATTAGCAAACTGCTCAATATAACTATAAACTGTTTTAGCTACATCTTCTTGAATTCCATTATCATATGCCCCATTGATAAACTGAGTACGCATTTCATCAATAGTCTTTTTTTTCTTTTTAC
This sequence comes from Dellaglioa sp. CoH-56-MRSF-11, assembly GCF_056782135.1. Next base: position 277,684 of record NZ_JBXAYE010000002.1, read on the forward strand.
TCATTGCTCGGCGTAGTAAATCAGCTTCACCAAGTGTAAAATTACCCATCTTTGATGCGACCTGCATAACCTGCTCCTGATAAACTAATACACCATAGGTTGACTCAAGAATTTGTTTTAAACTATTGTCCGGAAATGTTATTTTTTCAAGATGATGTTTTCGTGCAATAAATGTATCTATATTTTCCATCGGACCCGGCCGATATAACGCATTTACAGCTGCGATATCTTCAAAAGATGTTGGTTGTAATTTTTTTAAAACATTTTTGATACCATTAGATTCAAATTGGAAAACACCGGATGTATCACCTAATCTAAAAAGAGCTAATGTTTTTTCATCTTCTAAATTAATGAATGCTGGATTGAAGTCTGCTTGATAATTCTTTTTAACCTGTGTTACAGCTTGATCTAAAATATTTAAATTACGTAGACCTAAAATATCGATTTTTAATAAACCAACATTTTCAACTATATCTTTAGAATACTGCGTTAAAAGAATATCCTCACTTCCATTTTGTAACGGAACCACTTCTCGTAAATCAATTTGGCTCAATACGACCCCTGCTGCATGCGTAGAGTAGTGTCTTGGAATCCCTTCGATATGCTGCGCAATTGTAAAAATATTTTTATTTTTGGAACTATCATTAACTAAATTACGTAATTTTTGTGATTGTGCTAGCGCCTCTGTCAACGTAATTTTCAAAACATTTGGAATTGAATCACTCCACCCTTTCATTTCAAAAGGTGATACACCAAATACTCGACCAACATCCCTCAAAGCCTGTTTTGCTGCCATTGTGCCAAATGTAATAATTTGAGCCATGTGATAATGTCCATATTTTTGATGTAAATAATTAAGGATTAGTCCACGTTTATCATCTGGAATATCTAAATCAATATCCGGCATCTGAACACGTTTTGAATTCAAAAAACGTTCAAACAATAAATTATATTTAATTGGATCAACATCCGTAATCGTTAAAACGTAGGCTGTGATCGATCCAGCAGATGACCCTCGTCCTGGGCCAGTTATAATATTTTGCGAATGAGCATAGTTCATAATATCCCAAACGATTAAAAAGTAATCTTCAAATCCCATTTGTTGAATAACGTTTAACTCAAGTTCTAATCTTTGTTTATATTCCTTAGGTACACCATTTGGAAACCGCTCATTTAATCCAGTATTACACATACTTCTCAAATAACTATGTGCTGTTTCATTATTAGGTAATGGATACTCAGGTAGTTTGGGTTGTGAGAATGTTAATTCCAGAGACGTTTCATCTGCTAAATTTTGGGTTTCTTGAATTGCATCTGCCATTAGCAATTCTTGATATTGCTCCGTTATCTCTTTTGGATTTCTTAATGCATATTCTCCCTGAATTTGTTCATCAACTTTATTAATTAAAATCGTTTCACCAGTACTAATTGCCTTTAACACATCAATATCAAACTGATTTTCAGCATCCAAATAAGCTACTTCATCTAGCGCAATTACACGAATATCAAAATTTTGAGCTAAAGATTTAATTGATTGTGCCGTAATTTTATCCATTAAGTGAGATAGGCCAACTCGAATATTTTCTGAACCTATTAAGCTTTGATATTTGGCTAATAATTCTTTTGCATCGGATATTTGACTTTGTTCAATTAAATAACTAAATTCACTTTTTTCACTAGGTGATAATATAAATAAACCGTCTAAATAGTTAGTTAAACTACTAAAGTTTAACTTATCATCATTTAAGGTCATTTTTAAGGTCGATAATTGCATTAAATTTTGATAACCTTGTTTATCTTTTGCAATAAAGGTCAATTCATATTCATGGTTTGTTTCGATTAAACCGGAGATATCTAACGTTAGTCCGATAATTGGCTTAATTTCAGCTTTTTGACAGGCATTATAAAAATCAATTGCACCATACAATGTATTATTATCTGTTAAGGCAATTGCTTTATAGCCTTTACTTTTAGCACTTTGAACAAGATCATTAATTTTAGTGGTGCTTTGTAATAAGCTGAATGAACTTTTAACTTTTAACGGAACAAACATTTTATCCCCCTTTTCACGTATCTATTAATGTTATTATACAAAACTTTTTAACAATACCCAATAGACACTAAAAAGCTTTTGCAAAAATAATTATTTGTGCTAAAATTAGCTTTGAATGTGAGGTGCTGTTCTATGATGAAACAATTAACAATTCTCTTTTGGGGCTTCATTTTTGGTGAAGTAATTGGTTATATCGTAAGCTCACTAACTGGTACATTGTTTGCACCAGTTTTGTTAATCGGTATTATTTTTGCAGTTACCGGCTTAATTGTCGTAAATTGCCTCTACGCCATTCTCAAAGATCCTAAATCAGATAAATAAAAAAAGATAAACTAATTAGTTTATCTTTTTTTTGGCTTTATAAGACTATAAGGAAAAATTTGAGAAAGAAAGGTCTCAATATGTCCTCTAGTTTAACTCATCCACACTATTTAATAATACCTATTTTGTTTCTTCAGATACTAATTTTATAATTTCTAGAACAACATCCGTTGCTTTTTCCATTGTTTCAACTGAAACAAATTCAAATCGCGCATGCATATTTTCTGCTCCAGCAAATATATTTGGTGTTGGTAATCCCATGAATGAGATTTTTGAACCATCTGTCCCACCACGTACTGGATAGATATCCGGTTTAATTGCTAAATTTTCCATAGCTTCTTTAGCAACAGTCACAACAGTCATATCCTTCTCGATTACTTCACGCATATTGTAATATTGATCTACCATATCAATTGTCACACGTTCAGAATCAAAATCAGCATTCATTTTATCAGCAATACCCATCATATACTTTTTGCGATCTTCGAATTTTTGGCGATCATGATCACGAATAATATATACCATTTTTGCTTCATCAACTGTACCTTCTACTGAAATTAAATGGTAAAAACCTTCGCGGCCTTCAGTTTTTTCAGGTACTTCATCTTGTGGTAATAATGAGTCAAATTGATTTGCTAACTTACTTGCATTAATTAAAACACCTTTAGCAGTTGCAGGATGAACTTCCTTACCTTGAATTGAAACGACTGCTTGAGCAGCATTAAATGTTTCATATTCTAATTCACCTAATGGTCCACCATCAACAGTGTAAGCTAAATCAGCTCCAAAATCGGCTACGTCAAATTTATCAGCACCTACCCCAATTTCCTCATCAGGTCCAATACCAACTTTAATGTCACCATGCTTAATTTCAGGATGTGCAACTAAATAAGCTACAGCAGTAATAATTTCAGCTACTCCCGATTTATCATCTGATCCTAATAGTGTTGAACCATCTGTTGTAATTAATGTATTGCCTTTATAATTTTTTAAATTTGGAAATTCTTTAATAGTTAGTTTAAATTTACCATCATCGTCAAGATTAATATCAGATTCGCCATCATAATTTTCAACGAATTGGGGGTTAACACCCTCTGCTGTAAATGCAGCTGTATCCATATGTGAAATAAAACCAACCGCTTTAACGTTTTTACCAGCTTCTAAATTACTTGGTAATGTTGCTAAAACATACCCACTTTTTTTAGAAATACGTGCATCCTTTAATCCAATTTGTAAAAGTTCTTCCTTTAATTCTTTCGCAAATTCAACTTGAGTTTGCGTTGAAGGAGTTACCCCTGAATTTTCATCAGAACGAGTTTCTACTTTAACATACTTAATAAAACGTGGAATTAATTCTTCATATTTTGTCATGATAGCGTATCTCCTAATCTATTATTTAATATCTCTAATCATACTCTAATTTTAAAATTAAATAAACTGAAATGGATCTGTATTAATATCTGATTCAATAATCTCAATTTGCCAATTATTTTCTAGATTCCATTCTCCAAATAACCGTTTCAATTGTGCTTTACAGATACTTTCAACATGATGGCCCGGATCAATAACTGACAACCCTTCTGCTAACATGTCATGAGCCGTGTGGTAGTAGACATCTCCTGTTACGTAAACATCCGCCTGCTGCTTAATTGCCTCATGATAAAATTTACCACCATCACCACCTAGAACTGCAACACGCTTAATTGATTGCGTCAAATCATTAGAAATCAGTCTTAATCCACTTATGTTAAATTGCTTCTTACAATATTCAGAAAATTCAATAACAGTCATAGGACTAGTTAAATTTCCGATTCGACCCATTCCATAATCTGAACTATTTGTATGCACTAACGGGATTGTTTCTTGTAATTTTAAACGACTCGCTAACCAATCATTCATCCCACCTGTAACATTGTCTAAATTAGTATGAGCTGCATACACTGTTATATTATGACTCAATAAATCGGCATACATTTTATTTTGAGGATTCGTAGTATCCAAATTTTTTGCCGGTCTAAATATTAATGGATGATGTGCGAAAATAAAATCTACATTTTTATTAATTGCTTCTTGGACAACTTCTGGACGAACATCTAAAGTTGTCATTACTTTAGTAACAGTATTATTAATATCACCTAATTGTAGGCCTACTGGATCACCAATTTCAGCCATACTTTTTGGAGCAAATACTTCGAATTGATTGACTAAATCAATAATTTTTGTCATCCCAGCATCTCCTCAATTTCTTTGATATCAACTTCTAATATCCTTTTTTTATCAATAGGAACTTTATTTGCTGCCTCAAAATTTTTTAAAACTTTACGCTTTTTTTCCATTTGCTTGTGCCATTTAGCTTTGAATACATCGCTTTGCTCAATTCTTAATTTAGGTCCATACTTTAAATCTAATATCGAGTAGCTCATTTTAGTGTTAACTTTCTCAGCAACAATAATTTCATAGACATGATGGTCGTCTTCGACAATATCTTCATCAATAATTTGATATGAATGATCCATTAACCATTCTCTTATTAATTTTTGTCCAACATTAGGTTGAATAATTAAACGACGGACACCCGTTAATTTTTCTAAATCGGCAGTAAATATATCCTTTATTAAAGGGCCACCCATTCCGGCAATTGTGATAGTATCAATATTATCGTCTAATTTAATTGCCTTTAACCCATTAGCTAATCTTGGCATTATCATGTGGTCTAATCGTTCTGTATTAATTTCTGTTACGGCATTTTCATAAGGCCCTTTAGCTACTTCTCCAGCAACAGCATATGAAATAATTTTATTAATAGCTAAATACGCAGGTAAGTAAGCATGATCCGATCCAATATCGGCCAATCGTGCATTTTTTGGTACAAATTTTGCAACTCGAACTAATCGATCTGATAAATGTCGTGCATCCATTTCTTGATCCTCTTCTTTCGTATCTTATCTTTTCTTATTATAACTAAAAAAGGACCATTATAAAACAGGTTTCGTTTTATAATGGTCCTTAAATTTTTTATTCTAAGAAATCTTTTAATTGTTTTGAACGAGATGGATGGCGTAGTTTACGTAATGCTTTAGCTTCAATTTGACGAATACGTTCACGTGTCACTCCAAACACTTTACCAACTTCTTCAAGTGTTCTTGTGCGACCATCATCAAGACCGAATCTTAAACGCAGAACATTTTCTTCACGATCTGTTAATGTATCAAGAACATTTTCTAGTTGCTCCTTCAAGAGTTCATAAGCCGCATGGTCAGCTGGACTAGTTGCATCTTGATCTTCAATAAAATCACCTAAATGTGAATCATCTTCTTCACCAATTGGTGTCTCTAATGAAACAGGTTCTTGAGCAATTTTTAAAATTTCACGAACTTTTTCGGCTGGCATAGCTGGCATATCCATTTCAGCACCAATTTCTTCAGGAATTGGTTCGCGAACAAGTTCTTGTAATAATTGGCGTTGAATTCTGATTAATTTATTAATTGTTTCAACCATATGAACTGGAATTCTAATTGTACGTGCTTGATCAGCAATAGCACGTGTAATTGCTTGTCTAATCCACCATGTCGCATATGTTGAGAATTTAAATCCTTTACGATAATCAAATTTCTCAACAGCCTTCATTAATCCCATGTTACCCTCTTGAATTAAATCAAGAAATTGCATTCCACGACCAACGTAACGTTTAGCAATTGAAACAACTAAACGTAAATTAGCTTCTGCCAATTTTTGTTTTGCTTCTTCGTCGCCTTCTTCAATTTTTAATGCTAAAGCAACTTCTTCTTCAGCTTTTAAAAGGTTAACACGACCAATTTCTTTCAAATACATTCTAACTGGGTCATTAATTTTTATTCCAGTTGGTGCTGATGTGTCTTTTAAAGCTTTCTTTGTAACTTTTTCAGCTGCTTTTAAACTATGTTCACTTGGGTTTCCCTCTTCATCAACAACAGCAATACCAGCATCTGCGACTTTTTGAAGTAATTTATCCATACGATCAGCATCTAAATGGAATGGTGTTGCTAGTTCATCTGTTAAATTATCATACTTAATTTCTTTTTTTACTTTATATTCCTTGATCAACTTCGTTTGTGCTTTTTTAAAGCCTTTTTCGTCAAATTCTGATTCTTCAACTTTTTCTACTTTTTTTACCATTAATAATTCCTCCCTTAGATGGATGTTCGTGGTACTTGTTGTTTTTGATATAATGCAATTAACTTAACTGATAATTCATTGGTTAGTTCTGTATTGCCAAGACGATTTGCTTCCATAAGATCTGATCGAACTTGATTAATTGATTGTTCCATCGGCGAATCATTCATAATGACGGACACACAATCATCAAATTCATCCTCTGAAGACTCTTCTGCAACTGTCATCAGCTCTATTTGCATTAAAAATCTCTTTGAAGACTCTTCTGGCAAGTAATCTAAAAAACTAGCAATTTCATATTGCTCATGTAATTCTAAATAGCCTTCAGCTAACGTATATATTAACTGATAACTATCATGAACAAAACTAAAATCATCAATTGATCGAATTTTCAGCCAAGCTGTATGATCATGTAATATACGATAAAGCAATAATCTTTCAGCTCTTTCAACACGATCAATTTTTTCATCGCTCATGACCTCTGAGCGATTTTCTACAGGTGGTTCATCTGTTCGAACCCTTGGAACTTGATTAACTTGTTGCACTACTTTTGGTTGAACGGCAACTAAATCAATTAACTGTTGTCTTAGAATTCCTTTATCAATTTTAAATTCATCTGCCAACTGATTAATATAAATATCTTGCTCAAACGGCGTTTTAATTGTAGTTAAAACTTGTAGTACTTGATCAATATAATCAATTTGCTCACTTTCATTTTTTAAGTTTTTATTTCGTTTCAAAAAATTCATTTTGAATGAAATAACCGTCTCTCGAGCAGAGTGAGCTAACTCCAGAAACGCTTCTTTACCATTTTTTTTAACAAACTCATCAGGATCCATACCGTTAGGAATGGCTAGCACGCCAACTTTCATTTTTGTCTGATTCGCTAGCAGGTTCAAAGCACGATTTGTTGCATTTTGCCCGGGTTCATCCCCATCATAACAAATATTTAATTGTGATGTTGAACGTTCTAACAAATAAATTTGTTCATTTGTTAAACTTGTTCCCATAGAGGCGACACCATTTTTAACTCCAGAGCGGTATGCTGCTAAAACATCCATAAATCCTTCGAACAAAATAACATTTCCTTCTGTCCGAATTTCTTTTTTTGCCAAATCGTAATTAAATAGAATCTCTCTTTTATTAAAAATAGGCGTTTCAGGACTGTTTAAATATTTAGGTAATTCTTTATTTTTTTCAAGCAGACGACCTGAAAAGGCAACAACTTGACCATTTTGATTTCTAATCGGAAACATCACTCGATCAATAAATCGTTCACGCAAATCACCTGTTTGATTTTCAATAAATAGTCCAGACTGCCTTAATAATTGATAGTCTACTTTCTTTTCCTTAAAAAAATCTTGTAAGACCGATTTCCCAGGCGCAAATCCAATTTGGAAAGTTTTGATAATTTCATCCGTTATACCACGATTATGCAGGTAATCTAATGCCTTTTGACCCATTTCTGTATTCATTAAAATGTGTTGATATAATTTAGCACCGTCATCATGAATTTGCTTTAACTGACGATTTTCAGTTGATTCTTGTGTCCTTGCTGACTGAGATTCAGAATATTTACTATCGATATCCATTCCTGAAAATTCTGCAACTTTATTGACAGATTCTGGAAAGCTAAGTCCCTCTAGCTCAATTAAGAACTTAAAAACATTCCCACCTCTTCCACAGCTAAAACAGTGAAAAATTTGTTTCTCTTCGCTTACAGAAAATGAAGGCGTTTTTTCTTCATGAAATGGACATAAACCCATAAAATTACTACCAGATTTTTTTAATCCGACATACTGACTAATGATATCAGTAATATTCACACTAGTTCGCACCTGTTCAATTACGTTTTCGGGTATTCTCATTCCAACTACTCACCTCCAAAACTAACGATACGAAGTTACCTATATTTTGAGTACCCATAATAATAGCATTTATTTGACATAAATACAATTATTAGCTTCAAGTAATAGACACTTTTGTCAAATATGACTATTCTGATTCTATTACCAAACAAAAAAGGAATTTATCTTCACAGATAAATTCTCATTTTTATATTACTTAATATTTAATTTACTTAAATTACCTAATTTTGAACTCATCTTAGCAATTAAACTCAATTGATTTAAGCGATTATTTTTAATTTTTGTATCATCAACCATAACCATTGTCTGGTCAAAATAATTTTCAATTAGCGGACGAATCTCGCTTAATGTAGTATATAACTTCTCTGACGTTAAATCTGCCAACTGACTTTGGATTATTTCAACTCGTTCAAATAAATCTTTTTCAGCAGTATTATCTAATAATACTTGTTCAACAACTAGATTAGTTGCCTCATTTTTATCTGCTAGCTTTAATACACGATTGATTGCTTCAACGGTCTCCTTGAAATCCTTATCATTTTTATGATTTTCTAAGGTTACAGCGGCCTCTGACATAACTAATAAATCTGCATCTGTACTTTCAACAACACTTTCAATTACATCATAACTGACGTTTTTATTTGAAAGCCATTGCTTCATACGATCATTAACAAAACTTAAAATATCTTTATCATTTTCGCCAACAGTCATCTTGGTAAATAAATCTGGATGTATCGTTGCCAATTCCTTAATATCGTTCAGTACCTCAAGTGGTGAAAAATGCCACTGACGATCTTCAACAATTCTAACTATCCCAAACGCTTGACGACGAAGTGCATAGGGATCATTTGATCCAGTTGGAATTAATCCAACTGAGAAGAAACTTGACATGCTGTCCAACTTATCAGCAATTGCTAAAACTGCACCAATTTTTGATTTAGGTAGTTCGCCATCAGCACTAATTGGCATATAGTGTTCAGAAATTGCTTGTGCAACAGTTGGATTTTCGCCCATTAGCAAGGCATATTTCTCACCCATAATTCCTTGAAGTTCAGAAAATTCTCCAACCATCCCTGTTACCAAATCAAATTTATAAATTTCACTTGTTCTTTGTAAAAGAGATAATTCATGGTCATTTAAGCCAAGGCGTTTACCAATGATTTGTGCCATTAATTGAACACGTTCCATTTTTTCAGACATTGATCCAATTTTATCATGGAATGTGACATTTTTTAATCGCTCTACATAATCATTAATCGTTTGTTTTTGATCTTCTTGGTAGAAAAATGCAGCATCTTCCAATCGTGCTGTAAGAACCTTTTCATTGCCTGCTTCGACGTTAGCAATGTTAGCTTCTGTCCCATTACGAACTGAGACGAACATTGGTAAGATTTCATCGTTTTGGCCACGCACATAAAAGAATCTTTGATGGTCTTTCATTGAAGTCATTAGAACAACATCAGGAATATCTAAATATTTCTTATCAAAATGACCAGAAAATACTGTTGGATATTCAACTAAATTGTTAACTTCTTCCAAAAGATCCTCATCAAGAATAATATGCCAGTCTTGATTATTTTCAAGATTAGTAATTTGTGTTCTAATCATTTCTTTTCGTCTATTAGAATCAACGATTACATATTGTTCTTCTAATTTTTTAACATACTCTGTTACTGAGGCTAAATCTACAGCTTCTCCTAAAAAACGATGGCCTTGCGTTTGGCGGCCAGATTTAATATTTAAAATACTGAATGGAATAACGTCACTATCAAGTAACGCAACTATCCAACGAATTGGTCTAACATATTTAAAGTCATAATTTGCCCAGTGCATCATTGTTGGGAATGTCATCGCTTCAATCACATCTTTAATCTGAACCAAAATATCTTTGGCAGATTTACCAGCGATAAATTTATTTACATAGACATACTCAACGCCTTTTAATTCTTTAAACGTTATATCGTCTGTTGTTACTCCTTGTCCACGGACAAAGCCTTTTGCAGCATTAGACCAATTTCCTTCATCATCCATGGCAATTTTCTTTGCAGGTCCTTTAGCTTCTTCTTGAATATCTGCTTGTTTATCAGCCAAACCAGTCACTTCAACAGCTAAACGTCTGGGTGTTGAGAATGCCTTTATTTCGTCAAATGATAACCGTTGCTCTGTTAAAAAGTCACCTACACGTTTAGCCAATTGATTTTGGCTAGGTGTAACAACATGAGCAGGAATTTCTTCTAACCCAATTTCTAATAAAAAGGAATGTGTCATCTTATTTATCCTCCTTTAATAATTTACTACGAAGTTTTTCATCTTTTAGTAATGGGTAGCCTAATTTTTTACGCTCCTGTACGAAAACTTTAGCAATTGATTTAGCCATATTTCTAATTCTTGCTAAATATCCAGCACGTTCAGTAACAGAAACGGCTCCTCGAGCATCTAATAAATTAAATGTATGACTACATTTTAAAACATAATCGTATGCCGGATGAACTAACCCATTGGCAATCTGTTTTTTGGCTTCTGTTTCATATACATCAAACAAATTAAATAACATTTCTTGATTGCTTTCTTCAAATGAATATTTAGAATTTTCATATTCTGGTTCTTTAAATATGTCGCCGTACATGACCCCATCAGCCCATTCAAGATCATAAACACTCTCAACATCTTGAATATATGAAGAAAGGCGCTCTAAACCATAAGTAACTTCACTAGTGACGGGATGTACCTCTAATCCACCAACCTGTTGGAAATAAGTAAATTGTGTAACTTCCATACCATCAAGCCAAACTTCCCAGCCAACACCAGCACAACCCATTGATGGGTTTTCCCAGTTGTCTTCAACAAATCGAATATCATGTTCAGCTGGATCAATACCTAATGCACGCAAACTATCCAAATATAAATCTTGAATATTTGCAGGAGATGGTTTCATCACAACTTGAAATTGATGATGTTGGTACAAACGATTGGGATTTTCGCCATAACGACCATCTGCAGGACGTCTTGAAGGTTCAACGTATGCAGCATTCCATGGTTCTGGTCCAATTGCACGTAAAAATGTGTAAGGGCTCATAGTTCCAGCACCTTTTTCTGTATCATAAGCCTCCATTAACATACAACCCTGATCAGCCCAGAATTTTTGTAATGTCATAATAATATCTTGAACAGCTAACTTTTTTGACATAGTATTCCTCCTTATTTTTAAGCACAAAAAAACCTATGCAGTCTTATAGACCACATAGGGACGATTTTAATATCGCGGTTCCACCCTACTTCTGGTTCAATTCAACCAGCAGCTTCATTAACAAAGGACTCCGAAAATGCCAATAAAAATAATTAATTACTTAGCTTGCACTAATCCTAAGTTCGCTTTAATAACTATTCTTACCCTTTTTCATCATAATCCCGCTATTTATTTCTCTATAATCATAGTTTAGAAATAAGTATTTGTCAATTATATTTCAGTATTTTTCTTTAATGAGACTGGCCAAGAACTGATTCCATCGATAAATTTTTTACTTTTCAAATTTAATCCAACACTATTATCATAAATAACATCAATAATACGACGTAATTCCTTTTTGGTACTCTCAGCAACCTTGATTGAATTTAATTTATCAAGATTCACTACAGAAAATTGTCTCAAATAAAAAATTGTTTTTTGAGTAGCATGAAGTCGATTATTATCAAGATACCAATGTTTAGAACACAGTAGCCCACCGTAAGATTCTGAATAATCAAATTCTCCCTGCGTTTCGCCACCAACTGCACAGACCTGCAATTGAGGCTGTACACCAAAAACTGTTAATAGCTGAATTTCAATAATATTTGTAATAATTTCTGGATCAAATTCTTCGTTAATCAATCGAATTGCTGTCACAACTTTTCGGTACCAAACAGAGATGGGTTCGTTATCTTTGAATGCAGCATCAATTAAACTAAAAATATAAATGGTATAAGCATTACTGATTATATCCTGTGAAATCGTTTGAAATTGTTCAAACTCTTTAGCAGTATTAATAAATGATAATCCGTTGTCATTTATACTCCCACTGTAAGTTCCGATTGTAAATGGTAGTAAAGCAGCAGATAATTTGAATCCTCGTTTTCTAGCACCTTTAATAAAAAACATTTTTTTACCATAACGATCGGTTAAAAATTTCACTAAAAGATCACGTTCTTTATATTCTTTACGATAAAGTAAAATCCCTTCAAAATCTGCATTATTCTGAACGATACTATGCATCCCCTTTCCATGAGCAAATAAAAATCGGAACAAAAATTATCTTGTTCCGATCATTAGTTACTTCTTAATAGTCATCTTCACGGTAACCAAATGCTTTTAAATCAGTCTGTTTATCTCGCCAATTTTTTTGAACTTTAACCCAAAGTTCCAAATAAACGCGATCACCAAGCATCGTTTCGATATCTTTTCTAGCTTTAACACCGATATCTTTTAACATTTTACCACCTTTACCAATAATAATACCTTTTTGCGTTGGACGTTCAACGATAATTGTTGCAGAAATGTGCAATTTTTCTTCGTCCTCTTTTTTTATATCTTCAACCAAAACGGCAACTGAGTGAGGAACTTCTTCTCGTGTTAATTGTAAAACTTTTTCACGAATTAGTTCACCCATAACAAAACGTTCTGGATGATCTGTAATTTGATCTTCTGGGTAAAACTGGGGTCCTTCAGGTAATTCACTAATTAATGAATCAACAAGCTCATCGACGTTATTTCCTTTAAGTGCTGAAATTGGGAAAACTTCTTTATAGTCCAAAGATTCTCGATACGTTTCCACAATAGCTAATATTTCATCAGGGTGAATTTGGTCAATTTTATTAATAACCAAATAAATTGGTTTCTTAGTATCTTTTAATCGATCAATAATAAAATTATCTCCTGGTCCACGTTTTTCTGTTGCATTAACCATAAATAAAATAGCATCAACTTCACCAAGTGTTGAAAGTGCTGATTTGACCATAAAATCACCTAAACGACTCTTTGGTTTATGAACACCAGGTGTATCAATAAAGACAATTTGTGCATCATCTGTTGTATAAATACCTTGAATTTTATTTCTGGTCGTTTGTGCCTTATCACTCATAATAGCAATTTTTTGACCCATAACATTGTTTAAAAATGTTGATTTTCCAACATTTGGTCGTCCTAAAATTGCCACAAATCCTGAATGAAACTTTTTATTTTGCATTAATTAATTCTCCTCTTATTTATGTACCTTTTATTATAATTGACTAATCAAAAACTAATTCTAACAGTTGTGGGATAAAAATAAGACATCCAACAATCATCGCAAATAGTGCCGAAAGTAAGACAGCAGCAGCTGACATATCTTTAACTTTTTTTGCAATCTCATTATATTTATGACCAGTTGTCAGATCAACCAGATTCTCTATAACTGTGTTCCAAACTTCATTAATAATAACCATACTAATGCTAAGAGCTAGCCATAGCCACTCTGTTTCAGAAATTTGAAAAATTGCCGCACAAATAGATACTAGTATCATCATGGCTACATGTTTTTTCATATTTCTTTCTTCTTTAAAAACCGTAACAAGGCCATCTAGAGAATGTCCTAGTGACAACAAAAATGTTCGATTTTTTTTAACTTGGCGCTTATCGTTTAAGGCCATAAGCATCTAATATCTCTGTTTGTAATCCAAACATTTCTTTTTCATCTTCAGGTTCCATATGATCGTAACCATTTAGGTGTAAGAACCCATGGACTGTCAAAAATCCCAATTCACGTTCATAAGAATGACCATAATCAACTGCTTGTTCAGCAACTTTTTCAGTTGAAATCATGATATCACCGATATTTTTAGCAATTTCAGGCATATCCATACCTTCATCATCAGGAAAAATAATTGGCATATCATCTCCATCTTCTTCGATTGCGAAGCTGATGACGTCAGTTGGTCTATCTACATTTCGATATTCACGATTAATTTTGTGAATTTCTTCATTATTCATTAAAGTAACTGACATTTCTGTTTCATCAGGTAATTTTATTTTCTTACCCGCAAAATTAAGAATTTCTTTAATTAATGTTATATTTTTTTCTGGTTCTGCCTTAGTGTGGTCAAAAATTTCTAAATCCATAATAACCCTCTTTAAATTCGTTTTATATGTCCCAAAGTTACTCAACTCAAATAATAGCATAAAAAAAAAGGAACTACAATTCAAGTTGAATTGTAATTCCTTTTTCGCTAATTTAATAATGATTTAACTGTCTCACTTATAACCTTACCATCAGCGCGTCCCTTAAGTTTAGGAATAACCGCACCCATGACTTTTCCAAAATCAGCTTTTGATGTTGCACCAACTTGTGAAATAACTTCTTTCACGACATCAGTAACTTCTTCAGCTGATAATTGTTCAGGTAAATATTTTTCGACAATTTTTATTTCCATATCAAGATTTTCTAAAAGATCATCTCGACCGGCATCTTTGAATTCTGCATAAGATTCTTTGCGTTGTTTTAACTCGCGAGCCAATAAAACAGTTTCATCATCAACTGATAAATCATGACCTGCTTTAATTTCTTCGTTTGTAACAGCTGCTTTAAGCATTCTTACAGTACTTAAAGTTTGTTTGTCTTTTGCTTTCATCGCTTGTTTTAAATCGTTATTAAGTGTTTCTAATAGACTCAACGTGATTCCTCCCTAGACTAGAAGCGTTTCTTAGTTGTTTTACGCTTTCTTGCTGCTTCGGATTTCTTCTTACGTTTCACACTTGGCTTTTCATAGAATTCGCGTTTACGGTATTCTTGTAATGTACCTGTTTTAGAAACGGAACGTTTAAAGCGACGAAGAGCATCATCGAGAGATTCGTTTTTACGTACGACTGTCTTTGACATAGATATCCCTCCCTCCGAGCTTGAATGTAACCGTCTTTTTATGCATTAAGTTGCATCGTCGAACTGTCCTTGTTCATTATAACTAAAGTCTTTATCGCCGTCAATAAATCTTTTATAAAATATTTGAGATAATACAAAAAATATACTTTTTTTTAACAAATTAAGCATAAATCAATTGATCTAAATCAATAAACAGCTTTAATTTAACCCAAGTTCCGTTAATAGATTAGGATTAAAGGTATTTTCTTTAAACATCAAAATTTCTTTTTGATATGGTGATTGTTGATTTTTTTTATCTACACCTACATATGGTGTTTCTAATATTTTAGGTACCTTACTAAATCTTTCGTCATGTACAATACTATTTAATGCATCAAACCCAATTTCACCAAAGCCAATATTAGCATGTCTATCTTTATGACTTCCTTGAACATTTTTTGAATCGTTAATATGAAAGACTTTCAATCGATCAATTCCAATAATATCATCAAACTTTTCTATAACAGATTCAAAGTCATCTTTAATATTATATCCAGCATCACTAGTATGACATGTATCAAACGTAACAGATAATTTATCATTCAACTTCACACCATCAATCATTTGTGCAATCTGTTCAAATGTTCGTCCAACCTCTGTACCCTTGCCCGCCATTGTTTCAATAGCAATTTGAATTTTTTGGTCTGAAGTCAAAACTTCGTTTAATCCTTCAATGATATGTTTAATTGCAGCTTCATCTCCCGCACCTACATGAGCACCAGGATGGAGAGTCATTTGAGTAGCACCTAATGCTTCGGCCCTATCTATTTCAGCTTTCAAAAAATTGATTGCAAATGTAAAATTCTCTGGTTTAACTGTATTTCCTAAATTGATAATATAAGGGGCATGAACAACTATATCACTTAATCCATGTTCCACCATAAAGGCTTTACCTTTTGGAATATTCATCTCTGAAATATCTTTTCGCCTTGTATTTTGAGGTGCTCCCGTATAAATCATAAATGTACTTGCTCCATTATTCGAAGCCTCTTCGGCGGAACCAAGTAACATATCTTTTCCCTTCATACTAACATGTGATCCTATCAACATTATCCTTACCCCTTTTCGCATTTTAACTTGATTGTATTATAACATTGATTATAAAAAAAGATTTAGAATACTCACCTGACAGGAAGTTTTCTAAATCTTTTATATTTAAATTAAATCAACAAAATGAGCTCTAAATTTATAGTGTAAATGTGATCCTATTAAGAGGAACATTAATGTGATTGACCAAAATAGTAATAGTTGTGTTGGATTATTAAAAAACCAACCTTCGCTCAAGAAAGTTTCTCTAAACCCTGCGACTAAATAGTTAAACGGATTTATTTGTAGAATTCTAACAAAAACTTTAGGAAAACTACCAGAATTTAAATTGAATAAAATACCTGACATGTAAAATAAAACCCTCATAATCGATTGGAGTGCTATATAGTAATCACGAGCTAAAATTGAGATGGTTGAATTAAAAATACCGAAAGCAAATAAAAATGCAATCATACAGATAAAATAATAAATGTACTGTAACCAATACAAAGTGGGCGTTACACCTGATAATAATAAAACAATAATACTAAAACCGAACATAACCCAATACGCAGTCATTTGACTGACCATACGAATTGTTGGTAGTACGCTAACTGGAAATTTCATTTTAGCAACTAATCCAACTTTTTCATAAACACTACGAGACATACCAAGTACACTAGAATTCATAAACAACCATGGGGCGATACCCACCATCATCCAAGCAAAATAATTAACCCCATCTATCTGTTGTCCAGCGTGCAAGGCAACACCGAAAACAAGATAGTAAATACCAATTTGAATCATTGGGTTTAAAAACTCCCATGCAATTCCTAAATAATGACTTTGGTAACTTGCTCGATCTTCATATTTTGAAACTCGAAATATAATTGGTAAATTTTCAAATTGTTCTTTTATAATTGAAATAACTTTTTTCAATGTATTGACGCTCCTTATTTAAGTAAAATAATAATCTAGAACACGCTCTGTCGCATGCCCATCATTAGATGTATTCCATAATAAATTAAATGTTGCTAATTGTCTATCACTATTTTTGAATTCTTTATAAGTAGCAACTAGTTCACTCATTGTTTGCACAATCGGTCCTGGTACCCAGTTATTAAAATCCGATTGAATCCCAATACTACTTTCATAATTCTTTAAATCAAAACAATAGAATAAAACTCGTTCAGCGTTTGGCAATAAACTGAAATCAAAAATAACCGATGAATAATCTGTAATTAAACAATTTGTGATGACCAACAATTCTCCAGTTGTGTATTCATCCACCCATAAAATATCATTATTCTTAGATAATAATTTTTTAAAGGCAAGCTCTTTGTCCTTTAAATGCGGATGTAATTTAATAATTAACTTAGTTTCATCATTTAATAATTCTTGAATATTAGAAAAATCATCTGGTATTTCTAATATAACTTCCCCATTTATATCTTCTCTATATGTTGGTGCGTATAAAATGATTTTTTTCTTAATTAAGTCTGGGTGGCTACTAAAAATATTTTTTTTTGTTAATTTTATCCAATTGCTATCTTTAAATTTATCTGTAGCAGGGTATCCAAGTTCTAAAATGTGATTATCAGAAACATGATAACTTTTCTTAAATACTGACCCCATTTTAGCTGACGCTACAATAAAATCATCAAATTGATTATAGACAGATTGAAATCGTTTTTTATCTTCAGCTGATCGATCAGCTGTCTTAGGCTCATCCCAACCAAACGATTTAATTGCCCCATTTGCATGCCAAAGTTGAACAATTTTGGTTGTTTTTTTTGTATGCATTGTGGCTAAAAAAGCAAAATAATTATCGACAAAAATTAAGTTACTCTTAGAAATCAGAGGGATTAAATTTAATACGAAAGAAATATTTTCAGTAAATATTTTGGTTTCAATATTTAAGTCTTCGATATTCTTAATTTCTAACTTCATAGAAGGTCGATAAAAAATGATTAAATGTTGATTATTATCTAAACATCTTTGATTTAATTTCCGAATGAAGTCACTATTACCACCGAAACTCATTAAATAGCTGATATTAGTACTTTTTTTAGAGAAATTCAGTAACGAAAATAGTCTGATGAGAAATAAGTAGATTATCTTTTTAATTTGCATAACTTATTAATCCTTTAGTTTTATTTATAATGCTTGCTCATAAAAACGTCCCCATATCTGAACGTTTTCTGAGATACTAACAAATGCGACCGGGTCTGACTCTTCCATTGCATCATGTAATTCATTTTGTTCATATCTCGAAATAACGGTAATTAAAAGTGTCTTATCATCATGATGATAAGCACCCTCAACATCGTTAACAATTGTGATTCCACGACGCATATGATTTTGTATTGAATCAATCACACTCTTAGGACGACTCGTCACAATCATAACTTGCATTTTTTGTTGTCTTGTATAAACCATATCCATGACTCTAGCATTAACAAATAATCCCAATGCAGAATAAAAAGCATATGGCCAACCATAAATAAAACCGGCTGCTAGAACAATAAAAGCATTAAAAATAATATTAATAGTTCCAATACTTTTACCTGTTTTCTTTTTAATTGTTAAGCCAATAATATCTAATCCACCAGTTGAAATTCCATTTCTAAGCGCTAATCCAGTACCAAATCCATTAACAGCTCCACCAAATATCGCGCAAATAATAGGATCCGTTGTTAACGTTACTGGCGTAATTGCTTTGATCATAATACTTGAAAATACAACTGCTAGAAAAGTAAACACAGTAAAACGGTGACCAATTTTATTCCAAGCCAAAATGAACATTGGTACATTTAAAAGAAATAAGAGTAACGCAGTCGATATTTGAAATGGTGCATATCGACTAAGGAGGGTTGCTACTAATTGCGCTAACCCCGTAATACCAGAGGCATATATTTTTCCTGGTGTCCAAAAAAAGTTCATCGCAACCGAAACTAATATCGCATATATAAATGCTGTTGAAGCTTTGGCCGCGTATGAATGTTTCTTAAAAATTTGTTGCAGATCGTCCATGATCAAAAAACCTCACATTTCATTTTAACAAGTTACGAATATTATACCATTCATTACGGTCAGATACAGTTAGACATTTACTTATCAAGTAAATCTTAATCTATACAAAAAGAGTCTTTTCAAAATTCATTCGAAAAGACTCTTTTAACTTATTTAGATTTCCAGACAGATTGTTTAAATTGATTCCGTCCACCGTTTTCTTCCATAGCAAATCTTCTTGGATTCTTTTTATAAAACTCTTGATGATAATCCTCAGCAGCATAAAATGGACCTGCATCTTCTATAGTTGTAACAATTGGTTCTTTGAATCTATGACTATCAATCAATAGTTGTCTTGAAGTTTCCGCAATTTTTCTTTGCTCATCATTTAGTGTATAAATCACTGGGCGATATGAACTACCCCTATCTTGAAATTGCCCCATCGCATCAGTTGGATCTGTTTGTTGCCAATATATCTCAACAAGCTGAGCGTAATTAATTTTTTTAGGGTCAAATGTTATCTCAACTGCCTCAGTATGCCCCGTTGTTTCAGATACAACATCTTCATATGTTGGATTTTTAGTGTGTCCTCCTGTATATCCAGATACGACATTTAAAATTCCTGCTTGTTCTTCAAACGGTTCAACCATGCACCAAAAACAACCACCAGCGAATATTGCTTTTTCACTCATTATCATCATTCCCCCTCTTAATATATGATAATAATAAATCACTTAACATAATATTGATATTTTTATGCCTAAAAAAGACTAATGAGTTTAATCATTAGTCTTTTAAACGTCTATTTTAATTTATTTTCTTCAACTTTTAACGATAATTCATCTAATTGCTTACTTGCAACTAGACTAGGCGCATTCGTCAATGGCTCTGATGCTTTTGAATTTTTAGGGAACGCGATAACTTCGCGAATGTTATCTTTCTTTGCCAATAACATAGCAAATCTGTCTAACCCAATAGCCAATCCACCATGTGGTGGGAATCCATAATCAAGTGCATCTAGGAAAAATCCAAATTGTTCTTCCGCACTTTCTTTAGTAAATCCTAAAGCCTTAAACATTTTTTCTTGAATATCGCGTTTATGAATACGGATTGACCCACCACCCAATTCATAACCATTCAAAATAATATCATAACTTTGTGCATGTGCTTCATGTGGATTTTCATCAAGTAAATGAATATCTTCTTCATTTGGCATAGTAAAAGGATGATGCGCAGCAATAAATTTGTCAAAGTCTTCACTGTATTCAAATAATGGCCAATCAACAACCCAAAGGAAGGCGAATCTATTTTCATCAATCATATCCATCTCTTTGGCAATATCATTACGTAAGTAACCTAATGATGCACGAACAACACTTGCTTTGTCAGCAACAAACAAAATTAAATCTCCGACATTTGCACCAGCAGCTTCTTTAATTGCATCAACATGGTCATTTAAAAATTTAGCAATTGGGCCACTAAATCCTTCTTCAGTTACTTTTACCCAAGCTAACCCTTTAGCACCAAAACGTTCAATATAAGCCGTTTTAGCATCAATCGCTTTGCGTGAATACTTATCGGCACCACCAGGAATCGCAATAGCATTAACAAGTCCACCATTGTTTAAAGTATTAGTAAATACTTTAAAATCAATATCTTTAACTGCAGCAGACATATCTTTTAATTCCATATCAAATCTAATATCCGGTTTTTCAGAACCATATCTTGCCATTGATTCATTCCAAGTCATACGTTGTAATGGTAATTCGAGGTCAATATTTAAAGTATCTTTCATTACACGTTTTAATAAACCTTCTGTTAAATCTTGAATTTCTTCAGCAGACATAAATGATGTTTCTAAATCTATTTGCGTAAATTCAGGTTGACGGTCACCACGCAAATCTTCGTCTCTAAAACAACGAGCAATTTGGTAGTAACGATCAAATCCGGCATTCATCAATAATTGCTTAAATAATTGAGGTGATTGTGGTAATGCATAAAAATGCCCAGGATAGACACGGGAAGGTACAAGATAGTCACGAGCCCCTTCAGGTGTTGATTTTGTTAAATATGGTGTTTCAATATCAATAAAATTTTGATTATCTAAGTAGCTGTGAACAGATTGTGTAATACGGCTACGAATCATTAATGATTTTTGCATTTCAGGACGACGTAAGTCTAAATAACGATATTTTAATCTTGTATCATCTACAACATTAATATCATCTTGTATTTCAAATGGCGGTGTTTTTGCTTTATTCAAAATAACTGCATTATGAACTTCAACTTCAATCTTACCCGTTTTCATTCTTGGGTTGATTGCTTTAGCATCCCGTTGTGTCACTTTTCCTGCAACCTCAACAACAAATTCATTACGTAACTCTTCAGCAATCTTTAAAGCTTCGGAATCAAATTCTTGACTAAAAACCAGTTGAACAATGCCCTCACGATCACGTAAATCAATAAAAATTAAATTTCCTAAATCGCGTCTTTTTTGTACCCATCCCTTTAATGTAACTGTTTGACCAATAAAAGTTTCATCAACTAAACCATTGTATGTTGTTCTTTTCATTCTCCATCAGCCTCCATTTCTAATTTTAATGCCTTTTCATATACTTTCGAAAAATCAGTATATACATCTTCTAATTTTAATATAATTTCTTGACTTGTTTTCATATTTTTAAAATTCAAAGTTTGTGTTTCTAGTTCGCTCTCACCTAAAGTCATAACAAAATGAGCATTCATACGATTAGCAGATTTAAATTGACCTTTTGGTTTACGATTTAAATAATCTCTTTCAATTGAATAACCTGCCTTACGCATTGATTGCACGAGTTTTAGTGTTTCAGTATTCGTTTCTTCACCAATACCAACAACATAAACATCTAAACTTTGTTCAACGGGTAATTTTGCATCTTCAGCTTCAAGAACTAATAATAATCTTTCAATCCCCAAGCCAAAACCAATCCCTGGTGTTTCAGGACCACCTAATTGCTCAACAAGGCCATTATATCGTCCACCAGCACAAATGGTCGTAAATTTCCCACCAAATGCTTTTGAATCAGACATAATTTCGAAAATGGTATGGTTATAATAATCAAGTCCACGAACCATTGTTGAATCAACTTCATATGGAATTTCCAATGCATCAAGTAACACTTTTACTTGGTTAAAATGAGCCTGTGACTCTTCACTAAGGTAATCTAGAATTGATGGTGCATTTTTAACAATTTCTTGATCACCTTTATCTTTACTATCCAAAACGCGTAGTGGATTTTTTTCTAAACGTGCTTTTGAATCATCACTTAATTGATCAGCGAAGGGACGTAAATATGCAACTAATGCGTCACGATAATTATCACGACTATCATTATCTCCCAAAGTATTAATAGCTAATTTTAAATTTGTTAATCCAAATTTTGATAAGAAATCAATTGCCATTGCCATAACTTCAACATCAAGTGTTGGATTATCAACCCCAAAGGCTTCAACTCCAATTTGATGAAATTGACGTAAGCGTCCAGATTGAGGTCTTTCATAACGAAACATTGGTCCAATATAATACGTTTTAAATGGCTTTTGAATTTCTGGGCCATAAAGTTTATTTTCAACATACGCTCTAACAACTCCAGCTGTTCCTTCAGGACGAAGTGTTATATGGCGGTCACCTTTATCTTTAAAATCATACATTTCTTTAGTTACAATATCAGAAGTATCACCTGAAGTTCTTGAAAAAACCTCAAAATGTTCAAAAAGTGGTGTTCTAATTTCATCATATTGGTAACTTGAGAATATATTTCTAGCGGTTTCTTCAATATATTGCCATTTTTTTGAATCTGCTGGGATTATATCTGCTGTTCCTTTGGGACGTTGAAATTTCATTATAAATCCTCCTATTTGTGGCATTATATACAAAAAAGCACCCTCATCTAAATACGACAAGGGTGCTTTTGCACGGTACCACCTTAATTTTTTACTAATAGCTTAACGCAACTTAAACGACATGTGATTTAACCACACGCACCTCAAAAGTGTCTTTCGGTTAGCAAAAATGGTGAATATTTCAGCAAATTATTCACTCTCTATACAATTTAACTAACCTAATTTCTTTTTCATCGGTTTTAATATTTTATTAATTATAAAGTTACTCGAGTAACTCTCTAAAGTCAAGTACAGCTTAACTTACAATATTATTAAATTTGATTCTTACTATTGAACAAATATTTGGTATACTAATATTTAGATTCAATATCTATAGTTAAAGGAGTACATAAATGTCAACAAATAGAAAACATGGATTCAGCATAAACTGGCCAAGAGTCATTTTATTAATCATCATTTTTTGTACCCTATGTTTAGGTATTGTAAAAACGACAACTTATTTAAAAGAAACCGTTGTTACATCTGACAATATTAATGTACGTACCGGACCAAGTACGTCAAATAAAGTGTTAGACACTCTTAAGAAAGGTGAGCGTATTACAATTATTCGAGAAAAAAATAATTGGTCATACGTAAGTTTGCCAAATACTAAAAAAGGTTGGGTAGCAAACTGGATTCTTTCTAAAAAAAATGCCAAAGTGACTAAATTATCTGAAGCAACGATTGTTTTAGATCCCGGACATGGCGGTAACGATTCAGGTGCACTTTCAATCAAAGATAAACAAGAAAAAATCTACACGCTTCAAATTGTAAAAAAAGTAGCTTATCTTCTTAAGAAACGTGGCGCCAATGTGATTTTAACACGAGACTCTGATTCGTATGTAGATTTAGCCCCACGCGCTAAACTTGCAGAATCAAATAATGCAGATGCATTTATTAGTTTCCATTTTGATTCATCGCCTAATGATGATGAAGCAACTGGTTTAACAAGTTACTACTATAATAAGACAGCTGATTTAGCACTTGCAAATTCAATAAATGCCGAATTAAACGATACCGGTCTTGATAATCGTGGAACGGAATTTGGCGATTTTCTTGTTCTAAGAGATAATACACAACCATCCGTCTTACTAGAATTAGGGTACATTAATACAAAATATGACTTTAAGTTAATCCAAAGTAGCAGCTTTCAAGAAAAAACAGCAAAATCAGTCGTTGAAGGTTTAACAAATTATATCCAAAATAAATAAGACAATGCTTAACTATCATTGTCTTATTTTTGTATTAAATCAATTAATTTCAATACACGCTTATCTGGTTTTTCAACTGTTGAAATCATTTGATCAAAATCAAATAAATATCCCTTCATACCTGCATTATGCCCTGCAGCAATATCCAACTCCCGATCACCAATCATTGCTGCTTTCTGGTAATCAACTGCATTTTTTTCTGCAAGATAATTAAGTGACGCTGGATTAGGTTTCCTTGGAAATTTTTGATCTGAAGTAACAAAATCTGAAAACAAATGAATAATATTTGTTTCCCTAAGCATATCAATTGCGCTTTGATCCCTATGGGTTAATAAAAAGTTTTGTCCACCATTATCAACCACCCATTTACAAACTTCTTTTGCACCAGGAAATAATTTTGCATTTTTTTGACTCTGTCTTTCTAAATCATCATAGCTTACCCTCAATTGTTCAACATCTAAATTCAAATTTGTTTCTTGATAAATTTGAATTGCTTGTCTAACAGATTTTTCTCGCATAATTTTATAAATTTCTGTTCTAGTCGCAATTACATTTTGTAAACGTAACGCTTCTTGAAATGCCTTAACCATCTCAGGATAAGTATCAAAAAGCGTCCCATCAAAGTCCCAAAAATAATTATTTATCATTTTATACCCTCCAAATATTCTTTACACCAAAAAGATGTATTAGAGTTGATTCTAATACATCCTTTATTTTTTCTCTGTATCAAAAATAATTGTTACTGGTCCATCATTTATAAGTTCAACATCCATATCTGCTCCAAATTGACCTGGTTTAACAATAGTTACTATTTCAGCCAATTTTTGATTAAATTCATCATAATGTTCCTCAGCTAAATTAGGTTCTTCAGAATCTGTAAAGCTTGGTCTATTCCCTTTTTTTGTTGACGCGTACAAAGTAAATTGTGAAACAGATAGAATTTCTCCATTTATTTCTTGAATACTTAAATTCATTTTTCCCATATCATCTTCAAATAATCTGGAATTAGAGATTTTTTTTACCATATAATCTATCTCAGTAGATGTATCACCCGTCTTAAATCCCACCAATAAAAGATATCCTACATTAATCTGATTTAATACCTGACCATTTACCGAAACACTAGCCTTTTTAACACGTTGAACAACAATTTTCACTTCTTTAGTACCTCCATTAGAAAATTAATGAATTTTCCTTTTAACAGCATAAACGTCTTCAACACTTTTCAAAGTTTCCATAATTCTTTCTAATTGAACAATATCTTTTACGCCAACTGAAACATCCATTGTCGCAATTTTATTATTATCAACACGGCCATTAACTGAGCTTAATTGCTTAGTTGTATTATTCAATGATTGTAAAATATCATTCAAAAGTCCAGAACGATTGTACCCTTGGATTTCCAAATCAGATTGATAATTAGATTTATCATCCATGGTTTTATCCCATTTAACACTAATAATTCTTTCCCCGGACTCTTCAGCTTTAATAACATTAGGACATTCAGTTCTATGAACTGAAACACCACGCCCCTTTGTAATATAACCAATAATGTCATCTCCTGGAATAGGATTACAGCAATGACTTAATCGAACAAGTAAGTTATCGACGCCATCAATTACAACACCACCATCATGGCTACTTTTACGATTTTTTTCAGATACGTCTGGTTTTTTCATTTCTTTATGTTCTTCAAGGATTGCCTTCTGCTCATTAACTTGTCGAACTTCTTCTTCTTTAGAGCGAATATCTTCCGTTAAAGCATTGGCGACACCTAACGTTGCTACCTCTCCAAATCCAATTGCAGCATACAAGTCATCTGATTCAGACAATTGTCTTTTATCCAAAAGCTGTTTCATATTTTCTTTTGTAATGACTTTTTTAGGATCAAATCCTAAATCAATTAATTGCATCGTCAATAAATCTTCACCTTTAGCTGCATTAGCAACACGATCTTGTAGTTTGAAGAAGTGTTTAATTTTATTTCTAGCTTTATTTGTATGCACCAAATTAACCCAATCACGGCTTGGTCCTATTGAACTTTTACTAGTTAAGATATCAACAATGTCTCCATTTTTGACTTGATAATCTAATGGCACAATCTTTCCGTTAACTTTTGCACCCGTTGTATGATGTCCAATTTCAGTATGAATACTGTAGGCCATATCAAGTGGTCCTGCACCTTTGGGTAATTCAAAAACATCACCTTTAGGTGTGAATACATAAACGCGGTCACCAAAGATATCGCCTTTAACACTTTCCATAAAAGCAGAAGCATCATCAGTCTCATCTTGTAATTCAATAATTTCTTTAAACCAATTTAATTTTGTACCCGCGTCATCTTGCTGAACTTTCTCTTTCACACCTTCTTTGTAAGCCCAATGTGCTGCTACACCAAATTCAGCTATTTCATGCATCTCTTTTGTTCTAATTTGAACTTCAAAAGGACGTCCCTCTGGTCCGACAACAGTCGTATGCAGAGACTGGTACAAGTTAGCCTTTGGAATCGCAATATAGTCTTTAAATCTTCCAGGCATTGGTTTCCATCTAGAATGTATTGCCCCAAGTACCGCATAACAATCTTTAATTGATCCAACAATTACTCTAACAGCTAGGAGGTCATAAATTTGAGAGAATTGTTTATGTTGGTCTTTCATCTTTTTATAGACAGAATACAAATGCTTTGGTCGCCCATAAATTTCGCTTGAAACTTTTAAATCACTAATGGAAACTTTTATTTCTTCAATAGCTCCAGAAATATAAGCCTCACGTTCTTCACGTTTAGAATTCATCAAATGAACAATTCGATAGTATTGTTGGGGGTTCAGATAACGTAATGAACTATCTTCTAATTCCCACTTAATCGTACTAATACCTAAACGGTCTGCCAATGGTGCATATATTTCTAACGTTTCATTTGCAATTCGTCGTTGCTTATCTGGACGTAAGTGTTTTAACGTCCGCATATTATGTAACCTATCTGCTAATTTCACAATAATAACACGTAAATCTTTAGACATCGCTAACAATAATTTACGATGATTTTCAGCTAATTGCTCTTGATGAGATTTATATTGAATTTGACCTAATTTTGTTACACCATCGACAATTACTTGCACATCTTTACCAAAAAGTTCGCCTACATCACCTAAAGTAACTGGTGTGTCTTCAACAACATCATGTAAAAATCCTGCACTAACAGTCTCCGGATCCATTTTTAATTCTGCAAGAATACCAGCAACTTGTATTGGGTGCATTATATATGGTTCGCCAGACTTACGATATTGATTCTTATGAACATAGGTAGCAAAATCACATGCTTTTTGTACAAATGCAACATGTTCTTCATTCATATAGCTTTCAACGATTTCCAAAACGTCTCTAGCACTCCACATTTCTTCTTTTGTCATATCTACACACCTCTTTTTATATAAAATAAAAATACGCGATTCCATAATGCAGTCCGCGTACTCATGTATTCATAAAGTATTTGTATTATTTTTTTGAAATTCCCCATGTTAATAATGATAAACAAAGATAAATAATTGCAAAAAAGATAGTGATACTTTGAAATAAATGGCACAACACACCTATTGCAAAAATAACTGGAAAGAAAAAGTTAAAAATCAAACTATGATCATTTCTACCAATAATAACACCAATAATGATAGAAAAAATGACATTTACTATAAATAAAGAAACACCAATTTTTATAACATCGTTTGCATTAACTAAGGTCAGTACCATCGGGACCACAATTCCGATGGCAATACTTACCGTTAAGTACCATGCAGCTGTTATGCTTAGAAAATTTTTCAAAAATATTTCCTCATTTCGTTTTCTCATGCCTTACTTAACTTAATTCACTAACAAATGAAAGGCTCGCTAATAAGTATAACGGAGCAGTCTCTGCACGTAAAATTCTAGGTCCTAAGCCTACCTTTTGATAACCAGCTGTAGCTAACTTATCAATTTCTGATTTTGAAATACCACCCTCTGAACCAAATACCGCAATCATATTTTGATTAGGTTCAATCAAATCAAATGATTTTTTTAGTTGGCTAACCTCACCTTGTTTAGCAGATTCTTCATATGCAACAATCTGAATATCATAAGATTGTTGAAATATCTCATCAATTTTTTTAGCGTATGAAATCGTTGGAATTTTAGTTCGATGTGCTTGTTCTGCAGCACCCTTAGCAATTTTTTTTAAACGTTCAATTTTTTTAGCCTGCTTTTTTTGATCCCATTTTGCAATAGAAAAATCACTATTAAAAAATATAAAATGGGCAGCCCCCATTTCTGTACCTTTTTGTACAATCCAGTCTGCCTTATCTTTTTTTGAAAGAGCCGACGCAATTGTTACTTCTACTGGCAACTCAACTAATGTTTCTACTGTCTTTTGATAATCAAAAGTAGCTGAACTTTCAGTAACCTGTTTCATCTTTGCAACAACAACCTCTGTTGATTGCTTAACGAGTTCAACTTGATCACCAACAGCCAAACGCATAACTTTAATTGCATGATGAAAATCCTCATCTGTTAAAATTAACTCATCAGATTTCAAAAAATATCTCTGCATCTTTACTACCTAACCTTCCAAATCCATTTTAACTGCAATAATTGAGAACCAGTCACCCATATTTAAAATCTGTTGTATTTCAAATCCACCAGTTACCAGTGACTCCTTGATTAAATCGACTTTATCTGCAATAATCCCAGATGTCACAAAATGGCCACCTGGATTTAAATTTCTTCTAGCTTGCGGAATTAACGGTACAATAATTTCGGACAAAATATTAGCCACAATTAAATCAACCTTATTATCAATACCATTTAGTAAATCATTAGCTGCTACATGTATCTGATTTGCAATTGGATTTAAGTTGAAATTTAATACGGCAGCATCTACTGCAATATCGTCCAAATCATACGCATCAATATGACCAACACCAAGATGTTTTGCAGCAATACTTAAAACACCTGAACCTGTTCCAACATCAATCATAGATTCATTTCCACGTATTACTTGCTCTAGTGCTACCAAAGCTAGCCGGGTTGTGGGATGTGTTCCTGTACCGAATGCTTTACCAGGGTCTAAACGTATCACTTTTTCATCAGGTTGGACCACCTGATATTTCTCCCAACTTGGTACTATTGTTAGGAATCGGGTAACTCTAACCGGATGGTAGTATTGTTGCCATTCCAATCCCCAACCTTGGTCATCCACTTCATTCAATTCAATCAGACCACGTCCCGGATTAAGTCCAAAATCAGCTAATTGATTAACCCTACTCTGTATAGTTGGCAATATTTCAGGAATAAAAATAGTTTCAGGGAAAAAGGCAGAAATCTTTGCTCCATCATTTTGGTGCTCAACTGATGTAAAATCGTTCCCGTCTAAATTATCCTGCATTAATTTTTCAAAATCTTTTGAATCATCAATTTGGACACCTTCAGCACCACTTTCAATTAAAATATTAGAAACCGCTTCTACAGCTTCACTACTTGTTGAGATACTTACTTCTGTCCATTTCAAATTGAAATCCTCCTAAAATTTTGGATAAATTAATCGCATACTTTTTTCTGTACTTTGTGCTTTTTGAATTTTTTCAAAATCGCTAGCTGACCAACTTAGTTCAAAGAATTCAGCATCATCATCATTCAAAAAATCTAACAAATCACTTTGACCATTGTCTAGTACAATTTGTAAATAGTTAATAAATGCTGCTGCCTCTGAGCGTTCCCAACCCGATTTCCCTTGAAAGGGTAATGTTGTTAAATACTCTTTTTCAACTTCCTTTGAGTCAAAACGTTCTTCATCATAGAGTAATATAGCATCCCCAAATGAAATAATGGGTAATTCTGAGTTAACACCTTCAATATCAAGAATTGCTTGTTGTGACTTATTCTCAGCATAAAATGTGAGATCTACTGTAAATGTATGATCCTTTTTCTGCCAATCTAATACAATATCACCATCAAAATCAATTTTTGGTAATTCCTTCTTTAAATAATCAAACAATGTTTCTTGTGCCATACTATCACCTCATATTTTAAATAAATTTAAATTACATCAAATTTTGTTTAGTTCTCAAAGTTTATTATAAAGCATTGCATTCATTCATGCATTAATTAAAGAGGAAAACGATAACAATTTATCGCTTTTTTTGGTAAACTAAGGTTATTAAAATATTGGGGAGGTTTTATTTATGGGAAGAAAGAAAATGATTTTGGATTTAGACACTGGTATTGACGATGCATTGGCTATTGCCTATGCTCTCGCTAGTACCGAAATTGATTTAATTGGTATTGTAGGTTCTTACGGTAACCTGCAAATGCTAGCTGGTGTTCAAAACAGTTTGAACTTACTTAATTTATTAGGTGAATCAAATATTCCAGTTTATCTCGGTGAGAAACATTCAATCACGACTCAATCTTTTGATACTTTAGAAATAAGCCAAGAAATACATGGTATGAACGGTTTAGGTGACATAAAAATCCCTAAATCAAGCCAACCATACGCCTCAGAATCTGGAATCGATTTTATTATCGATTCTGCACATGAATTTCAATCAGATTTAATTATTGTGCCTACTGGTCCATTAACGAACTTATCATTAGCCATAAAAAAAGATCCTAAAATTGAAACATTAATTGGTAAAGTCGTTTTAATGGGTGGTGCTTTAACAATCCCTGGAAATGTAACTGCCGTTGCTGAAGCAAATATTAATCAAGATCCAGAAGCCGCAAATGAAGTATTCCAAAGTAAATTGCCTATTACAATGGTAGGTCTAGACGTAACACTTAAAACACTTTTAACAAAAAAAGAAACAGAGCTATGGCGTGAAATTGACAGTCCATCAAGTCGAGCTTTCGCCGATATTGTTGATTACTATATTAACGCCTATGCAAACCTAAAAACAAATTTAGACGGCTGTGCTTTGCATGACCCCTTAGCTGTTGCCGTTGCTATAGATGCATCTTTAGTCACTACTTTACCTATCAATATGAAAGTTGACACAGAAGCGCCTTTTTCTGGACGTACAATCGGTGACGAGACACGCCTAAATTCAAATCAAGCAACAACGGTTGTCGCTGTTGCCGTTGAAACCGAAAGATTCTTATCGACTTTTATGACACGTTTATCAACTTTATTTTCAAAAAATTAAATTTAACGGAGTTTACTTATGCAATATCTCGGTCCATTCATTCTTTCCATTTGGTTTATTATGACCACTATTATTTATATTTCTACATTTACGAAAAAAAAACGTCGAAAATTTTCATATAAGTCACTTTTTTTTGGCTCGTTAGCCTGGGAAAAAAATAGTCGTAACTGGCTATTGATACTGGGACTTTTTTCGCTTATTAGTTTAAATCCTATTACAGATACATTTATCTTTTTGATGATACTTGGTGGTTACATTGCTGTTACCTCATGTTTAAACTTATTCTTACATCATGGTAATCGCCGTCAAACTATTCTAATCATTATTCTTTCCTTCTTTTTAATTTTAGCAGCATTCTATCCTTTATTATCAAATTTTAAATAAGTAAAGATAGTTGCTTTAAATTAACTCAAAGACGATAATGTAAGCGTTAACTGTAATTTTAATAAACTTTATTATTCATACTACTATTTATTCAAGGGAGATCACTATGCCACATATAATCGGTGTTGATATTGGAACAACAAGCACGAAAGCAGTTTTATACGATCTTAAAGGTACCGTAATTGAATACGCTAATATTGGTTACTCACTTTATCAAGAAGAAAATGGGATGGCTGAACAAGATCCTGATGAAATTTATGCTGCTGTAACAAAAGCAATCACTGAGGTCAATAAAAAAGCGAACTTACGCCCCACTGATTTAAAAGGCGTTTCATTTTCAGCTGCCATGCACAGTTTAATTCTACTTGATAAAAATCATAAACCGTTAACTAGATCGATTACTTGGGCTGATAACAGAGCTAGCAAGTGGAGTGATGATTTAAATGAATCAGGTGTTGGTCATGAAATTTATCTCAAAACTGGAACACCTATTCATCCTATGTCACCATTATCAAAACTAATTTGGTTAAAGAATGATAAACCAGATTTATTTAATCAGGCAGCCTATTTTGTTGGTATTAAAGATTATATTTTATATCAATTATTTGATCGACTTGTTATTGATCATTCTTTAGCGTCAGCTACAGGCTTATTCAATATTTTTAATTTAGATTGGGATAAGCAAGCATTATCTGTAACTGGTGTCACACCTGAACAGTTACCAGAACTAGTTGAAACAACGTACCAACTATCCGGACTAAATACTGAATTTTCTAAAATAACTGGTATCCAACGTGATGTTCCTTTTATTGTTGGTGCAAGTGATGGTGTTCTATCAAACCTTGGTGTTAATGCTATCGAACCGGGTGTTGCGGCTGTCACAATTGGTACGAGTGGTGCCGTTAGAATGGTTATCGATCACCCTGTTACAGATCCTAAAGGTAGACTATTCTGTTATGCGCTCGCCAAAAATAAATGGGTCATTGGTGGGCCAGTTAACAATGGCGGTATCGTCTTCCGCTGGTTGCGCGATGAGATATTTACACCCGAAAAAATTACTGCTGAACAAATGAAAATTGATCCCTATGAAGTCATCACTCAAATTGCAGAAAAGGTTCCTGCCGGTTCCGATGGACTCCTCTTCCACCCCTATCTTGGTGGCGAACGGGCACCACTCTGGGATGCTAATGCTAGAGGTTCATTCTTTGGTTTAACACGTCAACATACACGTGCGCATATGGCTCGAGCTGTACTTGAAGGGATCGTTTTCAATTTAGACATGGTCATGTTAGCACTAACTGAAATTGCTGGGAAACCCACTAGAATCCAAGCAACAGGTGGTTTTGCCCAATCATCTTTATGGCGACAATTATTAGCCGATATTTTTGAACAAGAAGTTACAATTCCTGAAAGTTTTGAAAGTTCTTGTCTTGGCGCAGCTGTCTTAGGAATGCAAAGTTTACATTTAATTGCTGATCTATCTGCTGTTGAAAATATGATTGGTTCCATGCATGTCCACCAACCACAAAAAGAAAACTTTGAAGTATATCGTGAGCTATTACCTATATTTGTTCGAGTAAGTAGGTCATTAAGCGCTGAATATAAAAATATTGCTGATTTCCAGCGGAAACATTATCATCAAATCTAGTTTCATTGGGGGAAAGTTACTATGCCACTTTTAATTGTTTTTATTGGGATTCTCTTTTTACTTTTATTAATCATTAAATTTAAATTAAATACATTTGTTTCATTAATTATCACATCATTTGTTGTTGCCATTGGATTAGGGATGCCTTTAGATAAAATCACGACTTCTATCGAAAATGGTATTGGTAGTCAATTAGGTCATTTATCCTTAGTCTTCGGTTTTGGTGCTATGCTAGGTAAACTGGTTGCTGATTCAGGTGGTGCTTATCGGATTGCGACTACTTTAATTAACCGATTTGGTCGAAAATGGATTCAATTAGCAGTCGTACTTGCATCATTCATTATTGGTATTGCATTATTTTTCGAAGTTGGTATTGTTTTATTGATCCCAATCGTTTTTGCGATTGCTACGGAATTAGGAATTTCAGTTTTATATCTTGGGATTCCCATGGCAGCTGCACTTTCAGTTACTCATGGCTTTTTACCACCTCACCCCGCCCCAACTGCAATTGCATCAGCACTAAATGCTAATGTAGGGATGGTTCTTATTTACGGATTACTATTAGCTATTCCGGTAACATTGATTGCCGGTCCACTTTTCGCTATGATTGCAAAAAAATATATTCCTTCGGCATTTAAGCAAAAAGGAAATTTAAGCGCATTAGGAACACAAAAAGAATTTAAACTTGAAGATACACCTAGTTTTGCAATGAGTACTTTGACATCTTTATTTCCCGTTGTAATTATGGCTATTTCAACAGTTTACGACATGATTATTAATAAAGGGATAACACCAAAGAACCCTAACTCTATAGATTCCTTTTTCATGTTCGTTGGGTCTCCTGGCGTTGCCATGCTGCTCTCCCTTCTGTTCGCTATCTATTCAATGGGTATTGCCCGAAAGATCCCAGTCAAAGATATTATGGCTTCTCTTGAAGTTGCCATTAAACAAATTGCAATGCTACTCTTAATCATTGGTGGTGGAGGTGCATTTAAGCAAGTTCTTGTTGATGGTGGTGTCGCAGATGTTATCTCAAGAATGTTTGAATCCTCATCGTTATCACCATTATTGTTAGGCTGGTTAATTGCTGCACTTCTTAGAATTTCTCTTGGTTCTGCAACAGTTGCTGCATTAACAGCTGCCGGTCTAGTCAGTGGTTTAATAGCTGGGTCAGGCGTTGATCCTGCATTAATGGTTATCGCCATTGGTTCAGGTAGTTTAATTGCATCTCACGTAAACGATGCTGGTTTCTGGATGATTAAAGAATATTTTGATCTAACCGTTAAAGAAACACTCGCAACGTGGACCGTTCTTGAAACAGTCGTCTCTGTTTCAGGGCTCGGTGGTGTTATGCTTATTAACTTATTCGTATAAATTAATAAAAGGCTAAGTTATTTTAGATAACTTAGCCTTTTATTATGTTGTTAAATTTAGACATGTGTTAAAATAGACACCATTCTAAATTGAAATTATTGGAGGCAATATTATGGATTCACTATCTGCTATCTTATTATTACTTGGTGGCGTGGTTATCGCAAATGTGATTGCTGTTAAGTTTCCAAAAGTTCCACAAGCTTTTTATCAAATTGGTATAGGATTAGCGCTTTCTTTATTACCAAATTTCCAACATTTCGAACTTAACCCAGAATTATTTTTTATGATAATCGTTGCACCTATTATTTTCAATGAAGCCCAAAATACATCTAGAAGAGCATTAGCTAGAAATATTTTAACGACGCTTTCATTAGCCATCATTTTAGTTGGTGCAACAATAATTGTCACTGGGTTTTTAGTTCACTCAGTCTTACCTGATTTATCACTTGCCTTAGCATTTGCGTTAGCAGCGATTGTCACACCCACAGATACAGTAGCAGTATCTTCAGTGACAAAAAATTTACCGATTCCTGAGTCAATGATGAATATATTGGAAAATGAATCCTTGTTTAATGATGCATCTGGTATTGTTGGTCTTAGTTTAGCATTAACTGCTTTCTCTTCAGGTACTTTTTCTATGAACGAAGGTCTAAGTGCTTTTAGCACATCATTTTTTGGTGGACTCTTAATTGGTGCATTTTTAGGATTAGTATTCGTTAAAATAAGGTTAACGTTACTAAATTGGCACATCGAAGATACAGCAATTATGATTCCAATTGAAATAATAACTCCTTTTTTAATTTATTTTATATCTGAAGAATTAGGTTGTTCAGGTATTTTAGCAGTCGTTGCTGCCGGTTTAATTCATGGTGTTCAAAAAGATCGTTTACGGTTATCTTCAACTAAATTACAATTTATATCAAGTAGTATTTGGAAAGTACTTACAGATGCTTTAAATGGGTTTGTTTTTGTAGTTCTAGGTTTAACATTGCCTACTGTTACCTCGGATTTATTAAAAAGCTCAGGATTTAATTCACTAATTTTACTTGTTATTAGTATTGGTATTTACTTTATTATGACACTAATGCGTTTTCTATGGTCCCACTTCCTATTAAAAAATTTATCAACAAAAGACGATTTTACATTTGCCCTAAGTGGAATTCACGGAACAATTACACTATCCATGGCATACTCATTACCATTAGTAACTGTTTCAGGAATTGAATTCCCTATGAGAAATGAAATCATTTTTATAGCTGCATTAGTTATATTAATTAGCATGTTAGTTCCTACTTTCCTACTACCGCACTTAATTACCAAAAAGAATGAGATTACTATTTTAGAAAATATTGGTGAAATTCGTTCTAAGATGGTTATTTACACTGTTGAACAACTTAATGTCACAAATATTCCTAGTCCAGAAAGACAAACAGTAATTGAAACGCTATATAACCAACAAAATTTTTTAAAACGGCCTAAAAAGAGTGATTTTTATGACCTATTAGAAAAAACACAAGAAATTGAAGAAAATATTTTGCATGAATTATTATCGAGTGGTCAGGTTTCTGAAAAAACTGGTTCTTGGTACGAAAAGTATCTTGCTACAACTTATCAATCAACCCGTGGATTTTCACTTAAACATCTCATAATACACTTGAAATTCTATTCACTTCATTTATTTAAACATTTTGCTATTAAGAAAGGCGAAAAAGCGCTATCTCAGGTTACTGAAAATCAAAAAAATACTTTCAAAAAATATTATAATAATACAAAAGATGACTTTATTTTAATGGAGGAATCTAGTTATCAGGCAGCAATTACTTATTTAACCTCTATTACCACTGTTGACAATTCAATGGCCGTTACTCTGGTTAGACAATTTTTATCAGTTAGACACAGAAGAATGTTTTCAAATGAGACTGAACTTATCTTACAAAATAATATTTTTATAAATGCCTTTCAATTAGAATATAATTTTGTTCAACTTCAATTAGAACAAAAATTAATCACCCCTGCAACGGCAAATCTGTTAAGAGAACAAATTTCATACGATGAGATGGTTTACATGCAAAATAATGAAGCATACTTATCATAAAAAAAACGACAACCAGACTTTTCCGGTTGTCGTTTTTACTTATTTTTTCTTAGATTCTTCATCTTCATCAATTTTCAAGACTGCCATAAATGCTTCTTGTGGAATCTCAACATTACCAACTTGTTTCATTCGTTTCTTACCAGCTTTTTGTTTTTCCAAAAGTTTCATACGGCGTGTTCGATCTCCACCATACAATTTAGCTGTAACATCCTTACGGTATGCTTTAATATTTGTTCTTGCAATAATTTTTTGTCCAGCAGCAGCTTGAACTGGAATTTCAAACATTTGGCGCGGAATTAATGATCTTAATTTATTGACGATACCTTTTCCACGTTCAAAAGAAAAATCACGATGAACAATAAAACTCAATGCATCAACTGCTTCACCATTCAACAAGATATCAACTTTAATTAAATCACTTGGACGGTAACCCTCTTCTTCATAATCCAGGGATGCATATCCACGTGTATTAGATTTTAATTTATCAAAGAAATCAAAGATAATTTCTGATAAAGGCATATGATAAATAATATTTACACGGAATTCATCTAAGTAATCCATCGTCTCAAAAACACCACGTTTTTTTTGACAAAGTTCCATGACTGCTCCAACATATTCATTAGGTACCATAATACTTGCTTTCACATAAGGTTCGTTAATTTGCTTAATTGATGATGGTTCTGGCATTTCAGAAGGGTTAGAAACAATTATTTTCTCACCATCAGTTAAATCAACATGATAAATTACAGATGGTGCCGTTGTAATCAAATCTAACCCAGATTCACGTTCTAACCGCTCTTGGACAACATCCATGTGTAATAACCCTAAAAATCCACAACGGAACCCAAATCCTAGTGCTTGTGACGTTTCTGGTTCAAATTGTAAAGCAGCATCATTTAATTGTAATCTTTCAAGTGCCTCACGTAATTCATTATATTTTGAATTATCTACGGGATATAACCCACAATAAACCATAGGATTAATTGCACGGTAACCATCTAGTGCTTCAGTTGCTGGATTGTCAGCTGAAGTTACTGTATCACCAACTCGTGTATCTCGAATATCTTTAATTGCCGCTGTAACATACCCAACATCTCCGGCCATTAAAAAATCACGATTAACTGCTTTGGGTGACATAACCCCAACTTCAGTCACTTCATATTTTTTCTTACTATTCATTAATTCAATTGTGTCGCCAGGTTTTACAACACCGTCAACCACCCGAATACTCAAAACAACGCCACGGTAACTATCATAGATTGAATCAAAAATTAAAGCTTTCAATGGTTTTTTTAAATCACCATTTGGTGCAGGAATTTTCGTTACAATCTGTTCCAGCATCTCTTCAATACCAATACCATTTTTAGCACTTGCCAGAACGGCATCAGAGGCATCTAATCCGATAACATCTTCAATTTCTTTTTTTACCATTTCAACATTAGCAGATGGTAAGTCAATTTTATTAATAACTGGTAAAATCTCCAAATCATCATCAATCGCTAAATAAACGTTTGCGAGTGTCTGTGCCTCAACACCTTGAGCAGCGTCTACAACAAGTACAGCACCTTCACAAGCCGCCAAACTCCTTGAAACTTCATAAGTGAAATCAACATGTCCTGGTGTATCAATTAAATGAAAGATATATGTTTCACCATCTTTAGCAAGATAATGTAATTCAACCGCATTTAATTTAATTGTAATTCCACGTTCTCGTTCAAGATCCATCGAATCGAGTAATTGATTTTGCATCTCACGTTTAGTAACTGTATCAGTCATCTCGAGGATACGATCCGCAAGTGTGGATTTTCCATGATCAATATGTGCTACAATCGAAAAGTTTCGAATATGTTTTTGTCTATCTTGCATTTCTTCAAAATCCATTAATAGCGTCCTACTTTCTTGTTTCTATCTCTTCTGATTATAACAATCAACGCTACTAAACACAATTACAGTTCGCATACAAAAAAATAGAATCATCTTAGAAGACGATTCTATTTTTAACTTTATTTCTTATTTTTAAATTGATCTTTTAACTTATCAAATAAATTACCTTCGCCAACAACGTTTTTACCGCTAGCTGTAGCAAATTCTTTCAAAGCATCTTTTTGTTCTTTTTTAAGATTACGAGGTGTTTCAATATTAACCGTCACTTCTTGATCACCATTACCCTTACCATGTAATTTAGGCGCACCCTTATCACGTAATCTGAAAGTCGTTCCAGTCTGTGTTCCAGCGGGAATCTTCATTTTTACATCTCCATGAACGGTTGGAACCGTTACTTCGTCGCCCAATGCAGCTTGGACAAAGCTAATTGGAACATCAATGTAAATATCAGGACCTTCACGGTCAAATGTGCCACTAGCCTGAACTCTAAAGATAATGTATAAATCTCCATAAGGTCCACTATTTTCACCAGATTCACCTTGTCCTTGAAGACGCATCTGTTGACCATCTTCAACACCAGCAGGAACAGTTACTTTAACTTCATGTCTTTCATCAATATGGCCTGATCCATGACATGTATCACATTTTTCTTTAATCTCTTTACCTGTACCATGACAAATATCACATTCTTGTTCAGTCATCATGTTTCCAAGTGGCGTACGACGCTCAACTTGGATAGTACCTCGACCACCACATTTATGACATGTAATTGGAGAAGTTCCAGGTTTTGCTCCAGAACCAGAACAAGTAGCACATAGACTTTTACGATTGTATTTAATTGTTGATTCTTTACCAAAAACACCTTCATTAAATGTCAATGTCATCTCGTATTGCAAATCACGACCTGCTCGTGGAGCGGTTGGATCTTGGGAAGCACCACCACCGCCGAAAAATGAACTGAAAATATCTTCAAATCCACCGCCGCCAAATCCACCTTGTTGTCCTTGACCACCAAATCCTCGGTAAGCACCACCTTGAGACCCAGCTGAACCATATTGATCGTATTCAGCTTTCTTTTGTGGATCACCAACTGTTTCATATGCTTCAGTGATTTCTTTAAATTTATCTTCGGCACCAGCATCCTTATTAATATCCGGATGATATTGTTTAGATAACTTACGATACGCTTTTTTTATTTCTTCAGGTGACGAATCTTTAGTCACACCAAGTACATTATATGGATCTTTGTTCTCTGCCATTCCGTACCTCCGAATAACCTTTTTGGTTTTTATTGCTCTAAATAGGATAACATGTCTAACATGAAATAAAAAGCCAAAGTCCCAAAGGCCTTTGACTTTCTATCACACTCAAAATTTAGTAAAGATTACTTCTTATCTTCAGGGTTAACTTCTTCGAAGTCACCATCGACAGTTTCATCTTTAGGGTCTTTAGCCGTGCCTTCAGCACCAGCTTCACCTTGAGCTTCTTGTGCTTGTTGATACAATTTAACAGTTAAGTCTTGAACAATTTTATTCAATTCATCTTTCTTAACTTTCATATCTTCAACATTGTTATCTTCTTGAGCTTTCTTCAAAGCATCACGAGCATCTTCAGCAGATTTAATTTCTTCTTCAGTTACTTTACCTTTTAATTCTTCCAAAGTTTTATCAACTGAGAATAATAATTGATCAACTTCATTCTTCAAATCAACTTCTTCTTTACGTGCCTTATCTGCTTCTTCGTTTTCTTTAGCTTCATTAACCATGCGTTCGATTTCGTCTTCTGCAAGACCACCTGAACTCTTGATTGTAATTTTTTGTTCTTTGTTTGTGCCTAAATCTTTAGCAGAAACGTTAACAATACCATTTTTATCAATATCAAATTTAACTTCAATTTGAGGGATTCCACGAGGTGCAGCAGGAATATCATTTAATTGGAAACGGCCTAATGTTTTATTATCAGTAGCCATTGGACGTTCACCTTGTAAGACATGGATATCAACGGCAGGTTGGTTATCTGCAGCTGTTGAGAACGTTTGTGACTTGCTTGTTGGGATCGTTGTATTACGATCAATTAACTTAGTAAAGACGCTACCCATTGTTTCAATACCCAATGAAAGTGGTGTTACATCAAGTAAAACAACATCCTTAACATCACCAGTAATGACACCACCTTGAATTGCAGCACCAAGTGCAACAGCTTCATCAGGGTTAACTGATTGGTTAGGTTTGTGATCTGTTTCTTTTTCAACTAATGCTTGAACAGCAGGAATACGTGTTGAACCACCAACCAAGATAACTTGATCAATATCAGCATTTGTTAATCCAGCATCTTTTAAAGCATTTTGAACTGGAATACGTGTACGTTCAACTAAGTCTTGTGTAAGATTATCAAATTTTGCACGTGATAATGTTGCTTCTAAATGTAAAGGTCCAGCAGCACCGGCTGTAATAAATGGTAAGCTAATTTGTGCACTAGTAACACCAGATACATCTTTTTTAGCTTTTTCAGCAGCATCTTTAAGACGTTGCATTGCCATTTTATCTTTTGATAAGTCAATACCATTTTCTTTTTTGAAGGTCTCAACTAACCAGTCCATGATTTTTTGATCAAAATCATCTCCACCAAGTTTAGTATCACCGTTTGTTGATAGTACTTCAAAGACACCATCACCTAATTCAAGGATAGAAACATCAAATGTACCACCACCTAAATCGAATACAAGGATTTTTTCATCTTTTTCAGTATTTTCAAGACCATATGCTAAAGCAGCAGCAGTAGGTTCGTTAACAATACGTTCAACTTCTAAACCGGCAATTTTACCAGCATCTTTTGTAGCTTGACGTTGTGAATCGTTAAAGTAAGCAGGAACTGTAATAACAGCTTGTGTTACTGATTCGCCTAAGTAAGCTTCAGAATATTCTTTGATGTATTGTAAAATCATAGCAGAAACTTCTTGTGGTGTGTATGATTTTCCTTGAATATCTACTTTGTAGCCTTCTTCTCCCATGTGACGTTTAATTGATGCAACAGTATCAGGGTTTGTGATTGCTTGGCGTTTAGCAACTTCACCAACTT
Organism: Dellaglioa sp. CoH-56-MRSF-11; assembly: GCF_056782135.1. Next base: position 319,809 of record NZ_JBXAYE010000002.1, read on the forward strand.
GAGTTTCGCCATCTTTAAATGAAACAACAGATGGTGTTGTACGATTTCCTTCTGGGTTTGTAATAATTTTTGCTTCTTTACCTTCTAACACAGCAACAGCTGAGTTAGTTGTTCCTAAATCAATTCCTATAATTTTTGCCATAATTTATCTACCTCTTCTTATATTATTATTGAGCGACAACGACCATTGCTGGACGTAACACTCTATCTTTTAATTTATATCCTTTTTGAAGGACTTGAACAATTGTATCTGCTTTTTGATCATCAGAAGCTGGAACTGTTTGAACTGCTTGGTGAACATTTGGATCAAAAGTAACGTCATCAGTTGCAATTTCTATAACGTCATTATTAGTTAATGCTTTTTGTGCATCTTTATAAACTAATTCAATACCTTTTTTAAGTTGTTCGCCACTCTCAGTGTCAACCTCAATTGCCAATGCTCGTTCCAAATTATCGATAACTGGTAGAACATCTTTAGCTAATGATTGCCCGCTATACTTTAAGAGTTGTTCTTGTTCTTTCTTAAAGCGTGTATTCATATTTGCCATTTCGGCTTCTGCTCGTAAATATTTATCTTCCATTGTGTCTAAACTAGCTTGTAACTCAACTAATTTATCTGCATCAGAAGGCTTTTTACTAAATTTTTCTTTTACTTTATCAGTAACAGAACTTTTTTTCTCATTTTGATTAGTTGCTTCACTAGACTGATGTTGCTCTTGTGTAACATCTTCTTCAACTAAATCTTCTTTGGCATCTTTAACCACACACAACACCCCTTTTCTTATTTATCAAATTGTTGATAATAATCTAACAATTTTTTAGCAAGCTCATCACTAAATGCATCTAATAAACCAATCATTTTTGAATATGGCATATTTGTAGGACCCAATAATGCGATAACCCCTTGACCATGGTCACTAACATCATAACTAGCTGATATAAGACTATAGTTATCAAGTAATTGGTTCGTTAATTCCTCACCAATTTTAATTTGAATAGGTTTACCTTGAATTCCAATTAATTCACCAATATTCTTGTTATTTGATGTGTCTACTAAATCATATAATGATTTTAATTCATCCACGTTACTATCGGTAGCAAAATCTAATATATTAGATTTACCGCCAACAAAAACTTGTTCACGTGCTGCCTGCTTTAAAATATTACCAAAAATATCTAAAATACCAGCTGGCCTACGCATATAATTAACCAACATAACTGGGATACTTGTTCTTAACTTCTTAGAAATTTCAGCTAATGACAACCCAATTAATTGGTCATTCAACAACCTTGTTACGGCTTCTAAATCTGATCCGTTAATCGATTTAGGAATACTGAATGTCTGATTCTCAACAACGCCACTACTCATCACAAGAATAGCCATAATTCGATGATTTCCTAATGGTACTAATCGAAAACCTTCGAGACGACTTTCCATTGTTTCAGGTCGTAAAGAAATCGCTGTATAATTTGTTAAGTCCGAAAGAATCTTAGTTGATTCTGCAAATATTTCATCAATCTTTTGAAAATGAACACCAAGAGAATTTTGAATATTCGCTAATTCCGCTGCTGGAACAACGCCGGGTTTAACAATGTGATCAACATAATATCGATAACCTAAAAATGAAGGAATTCTACCAGAAGAAGAATGTGTTTTTTTAATTAACCCATTATTTTCCAATGTCACCATTTCATTTCTGATAGTTGCTGAACTTACATGCATTGGTAAAAAATCAACGACCGATTTAGAACCAACAGGTTGACCAACCTCTGTATATACTCTGACAATTGCTTCTAACACTAACATTTGTCTTTCTGTTAGCATGATCAATCACCTCTTTTTAGCACTTAACACAATGGAGTGCTAAGACAACTATTAATATACTAAATGTTGAGATTATTGTCAAGGAATGCACTCACTTTTTTAAAGAAAATGGCTGACTAAATATATCCTATTTAGTCAGCCATTAAACCAATACTTATATGTGTTGGTCAAAATAAGTATTAGTATTTTTTTTATCTTTATTTAATTGCGTAATTAATCCAGGAATACCTTCAAATTTAACTTCACTTCTCAAATATGCTAACCATTGAACCGTAACAATTTGGCCATAAATCATCTCGTTGAAATCAAATAAATTTATTTCGACCGTTAATTCACGATTTTTTCCAAACGTTACGTTGTAGCCAATAGATGCCATCCCACGATACCAGACATCACCAACCTGAACGCTAGTCACATATATTCCGGGTCCCGGAATTCGAATGTGTTCATTGAATTCTAAATTTAATGTTGGAAAGCCAAGTTCTCTACCTCTAGCTTCACCGTGAACAACTTTACCAAGTGTTTCATATTTATAGCCCAATAACTTATTAACATCGCTAATATGTCCGTTATCAATTTCCATTCTAATTCGAGATGAACTTATCTTTTGATGATTCGTCGCTAATTCAGGCACAGTAATAATTTCAAATTTTTGATTAGCATATAAAGGTAGTGTATCCATATTTGCGATATCTTTTTTACCATACGTATAATCAAATCCTGCAACTACTACCTTTACATGCAATGCAACCATATATTTATCGACAAAATCTTGTGGTTCCATTTTTGCTAAACTATTATTTAGCGTTAAAATATAAAAAATATCAACGCCTAATTGCTTCATTAATAATATTTTTTTTTCCATAGACGTTAAATATTTTACACTTTGTTCGGGTGCTTTTTGAAATTGTACTGACGGATGCTTATCAAATGTCATTACTGCAAGTTTAATATTTTTTTCGTTAGCTTTTTGCTTAGCTTCTTGTATTACTTTTTGATGTCCTAAATGAACACCGTCAAAAAAACCCATAGCAAGTGAAATAGAATCATTACTAATTTCGTTAGGGTTATACGGTTCAGTTAAATAAATAACTTTCATGTTCCAATATCTTCCTTTATCCTAAATCAAACATTGTCTCAGACTGATAACGATTTTTTTCACTATTCAATCTGTATAAACATCTAATTTTATTTTCATAAACTAGAGAAACTGTTGGCTCATTATTAAACGAATCAACTGCTAAAAATCCACCATTTTGGACAATAAGCCACTGTTCAGTTGTTAATTCATACCTTTTAAATGATGTTAGCGCTGTATCAATTGGATATAACAACGATTCTAACGTCCCATTGACTTTAGCCTCATTTAATTGGTCCAGGGTAAACGCCTTATCAATTCTAAAACCGCCGCTTTCCAGTCTAGTCAGGTCGGACATAACTGCAGGTACACCTAATTTTTTACCGAGATCAACAGCTAGCGTCCTAACATAGGTCCCTTTTCCACATGCAACTTCAAAATAAATTTTTTGTCTTTTATTTTCTAAATCATATTCTGTAGCTTTCGTTTGAATAAATGAAGTCACCGTTATTTGTCTTTCTGGACGTTCCACTGTTTCACCTTTACGAGCGTAATCATATAAGCGACGTCCGTTTACTTTAACAGCTGAGAACATTGGTGGAATTTGAATCATTGTACCTGTCATCTGGTTCATAACATCATCAATTTCTTCCGATGTGAAAGGATCTATAATCTCTTTTTCTTCGATTATTTCGCCATCTAAATCTTCAGTTTCTGTAGAGAAACCAAGTGTTATTTCACCCGCATATACTTTGCCAGAATTCATCAAATAGTTTACTGTTTTTGTCGCTTTACCAATACAAATCGGTAGAACACCATCAACATTTGGATCAAGAGTACCTGAATGACCAACTTTTTTGGTTTGAAAAATGCCACGACACTTAAAAACACAATCATGACTGGTCATACCACGTTCTTTGAATAGTGGAATAATTCCGTCCATTGTCTTACCTCCGTTAATATACTTTTAACAGTATATCATAATCAGTAAAACAAGGGATATCGATTCTAATTTTTATAAATATTGAAATTTCTATTTAAGAGATAACTATCTATCATCATTCCTAAATACCTATTTACCAACAGTTTTAGCTACGTTATTATTCACAAAACTTCCCATAAACATCATAATTTTTTATTCTTTCCATAACGTTATCCATTTCTTTTTGTAGTGCAGGCCGATTTTTATATTTCTTTTTCAAACCCTCACAAAGAGATATTGCTACTTCCTCATCTCCAAAGTTATTATACCGTAAAATATAATCGCCAATATTTTGATAGTCTTTTCTATTTTTAGCTTTAACTATTAAATCTTTAACTATGCTTTCAAACATCATGTTAGCTTCTTTGGGATATAGTGGGTAAATATATTTTCCATAATTCATAAATAAATTCAGATTTTTTTTAATTAATTGTAGCAAAATGGTAGCTTCGTTTTCATCTGCTAATATCTGTGCAAGTTGCCAATTATCAAGTGTTTTAGAAATGTTTTTCAGAATATCAGGGTATTCAGCTTTCCAAAATCCATTATCAACTAAAAGCTTTTTTAATTTTTTATAATCGGAATCATTGCCTTTATATAATGCCTGTTTTAAATACTCAATTCTTTTTTGAACTTGATTTGTCTCCTCATAGATAGTATCTAGTCGAGTATACCAAGGTTGTAAATATTGAATATTTTTATCATTATCTGTAATTAATTTTTTTAGTACTAATTTTTCTGCAACTTCATAGTCTTTTCTTGAAACAGCTAACTCAACTTTAAACATTCTAACATCATCAATATCTAAATTATTATTAATAATTTCTTCTGCTTCTTTAATTTTATTTACTTGGAAGAACAATTTAATTTTAAATAATAAATATTTACTTTTCCTATCTTGTTGTGTATATTCATCAAATCTTGTACTAATTTTATCGGCAATTTTCAATACTTTATCCGTATTTTTTGTATTTAGCAAAGGAAGAATGAGACTGAGTAAATCAAAATCACTCACCGCCCATTCATTCCAAAAATTTTTTTTAGCATATCGAATAACATTCGTAACAATTAATTTTTTCTTTTCATCTGCCCCATCTTTAACAGACAGTTTTTCTACATAAATCCGTATTTTAGAAAGTATACTCTCTTGCTCAATCATAAACCCTAATTCTGTATACTCACTGACCTTTACTAATTGTTCTAATAAATCTAATAATATTAACATAGGTGCTTTTAAATAATTTTGACTAAATCTCACGTCACAAATAGAGAGCAGATTATCGACTACTTCACTAATATTGTCGTATCCTCTCCACGAAACATACCCTTGTTTCCTATTTTCATAAATAATTTCTCGAATTCGTTCCTTTGCATCTTCTATTTCTTCTTCTTCATCCAAAAATCCCAAATCAGCTAATATATCATTCTTTATTTCGTATTTATTCTCAGTATATTTTGTTAGTAATCGAATTAATACTTCTTTTGACTGTGAAGTTAATAATTCTTTATATTGCTCTGAATTCAAATTAGTACCTCTTTCTAATATATATTTTGAAAATTAAATTAATTTTTTAAAGGAAATTACCACACTATCTAATGATTGTTGAATAGTGGTATAAGAAAAATTCATAATTCTTCAAATGAATTAGTATTCAACTACACCATATAATCAAAGATATGAGATACCAATACTTACAACTAATTTTACTTGATTACTATTAAAAATAAAAGATATGATTATATTATAAGATAATATCTCCATTGATGAGGAGAAAAAAAGGCCTAATCACTAAGGATTAGGACCTTCATAAAGTTATCCATCAACAACAGTTTAAATAGAGCAACAAACGGTATCAGGATTTTTATTTTAATATTCAGAATCTATCTTTTTAAGTAATTGATCAATTTTATCACCATATTGAACTGACTCATCTCTTACAAAAACCAATTCTGGTGTTTTATAAATTGATAATCTTGATCCAAGTTCACCACGAATTAATCCAGAAGCTTTTTCCAAACCACGTTGTGTTTTTTGTGCATCTGATGCCATATTTGACAATATACTATAGTAAATTGTCGCCTGTTGTAAATCACCAGTTACATTAACTCCCGTAATTGTGACACCTTCAACTCGAGGATCTCTCACTCGTTTTAAAAGAATATCATTAACTTCTTTTTGAATTTCTTGTGATAAACGACCTACACGGTAATGTTGTGTCATTTTATATCCTCCTATAGTTGTTATGAATTATTTAACTGGAACTTCTTCCATAACGTAGGCTTCAATTTGGTCGCCTTCTCTAATGTCATTGTATTTTTCAATCATGACACCACATTCGAAACCTTGTTTAACAATTTTAGCGTCATCTTTAAAGCGTTTCAAGCTTGCTAATTTACCTTCATAAATAACAATACCATCACGAATTAAACGAACGCCGCTATCTCTTTCGATGTAACCTTCAGTGACGTAAGCACCACCAATTGTTCCAACTTTTGTAACTTTATATGTTTCACGAATTTCAACTTGTCCAGTTATTTTTTCTTCAAAGACTGGTTCAAGCATTCCCTTCATAGCCGTTTCAATTTCTTCAATTGCGTTATAAATAACACGATGTAAGCGAATATCAACTTCGTCAGATTGTGCTTGAAGTTTAGCTTGAGGTGTTGGACGAACATTAAATCCTATAATGATAGCATTACTTGCTTCTGCCAAAGTAACATCACTTTCAGTAATTGCACCAGCTGCTTGATGAATGATATTAACTCGAACACCTTCAACATCAATCTTCTTCAAACTTCCTGCAAGAGCTTCAACTGAACCTTGAACATCTGCTTTAATAATAACAGCAACTTCTTTTAATTCGCCTTCTTTAAGTGAATCAAACAAGTTATCAAGTGTTACATGCGTAACATTTCCACGTTCTTTTGTTAAAGCACGTTTAGCACGTTCTTCACCAGCTGCACGAGCAGTTTTTTCATCATCAAAGACAACGAAACGATCGCCAGCACCTGGAACATCATTCAAACCAGTAATTTCTACTGGTGTAGCAGGTTTAGCTTTATTAACTTGACGGCCTTTATCATTTGTCATAGTACGGACACGTCCGAAACTATTACCAACAACAATTGGATCACCAACTTTTAACGTACCTTGTTGAACAAGTAATGAAGCAACTGTTCCACGGCCTTTATCAAGACGAGCTTCAATAACAGATCCAATACCCTTTTGTTTTGGATTTGCTTGTAATTCAAGAACTTCGGCTTCAAGTAAAATCATTTCTAATAATTCATCAAGGTTTGTGCCTGTTTTCGCTGAAATTTCAACGAAAATAGTATCACCACCCCAACTTTCAGGAATTAATTCATATTCAGCCAATTGTTCTGTAACATGAGCAGGATTAGCACCGGGCTTATCCATTTTATTAACAGCAACAATAATAGGTACATTGGCTGCTTTAGAATGATTAATTGCTTCAATTGTTTGAGGCATAACCCCATCATCAGCAGCAACAACTAAAACAGTGATATCAGTAATATCGGCACCACGAGCACGCATATTTGTAAATGCAGCATGTCCAGGTGTATCTAAGAATGTAATTGTTTTATTATCATGTTTTACTTGGTAAGCACCAATATGTTGTGTAATACCACCAGCTTCACCATCAGTAACATGTGTATGACGTAATTTATCAAGTAAGGTTGTCTTACCATGATCAACATGTCCCATGATTGTAACAACTGGTGGTCTTGAAACAAGATTATCTTCATTTTTAATTTCTGCATCAAACATTTTATCAATATCAGCAACATCTACATCGATTTTAGCTTCTGATTTAATACCATATTCTGCTGCTAAAATTTCAATTGTATCTGTATCGAGTGTTTGATTTTGGTTAACCATTACGCCTAACATAAATAATTTTTTAATAATTTCTGCTGGTTCACGATGAATCTTTTTAGCAATTTCAGCAACATTAGTTGCAGCATTGTAATATAAGATTTCTGGTAATGGTTTATCTTTTCTGGGTGATACAGGTGGTTTTGGTGTCGTTGAACGACGGTTTTTCTTATTTCTGTTACGTTTGTTATAAGGATTATTCCCATAACGGTTATTATTATTAAATCTCGAACGTCCTTGCTGATTAGCATTACCATTATTAGCAGTTCTAGCACTTGATTGTGTACTATTTTGAGGACGATTTGCTGGCTTTTCATTTGTTGTCTTTGGTGCAGCGTTAGTTGTTCTTGCTACTGGTTTTGAAGCTACCTGCGATGATTTTTGAGCAACAGGTTTACTATTCGTTGTTTTAGCAGGTTGTGCTGGTTTCTTTGCAACAGGTTTTGCTACTGGTTTTTTCGGTGTTGCATTAGATACAGTTTTTTCAACCATTTTCTTTGCAGCAACTACTTTAGCAGCGCCCTTTTTAAATTTATCGCGAATCTGACGTTCTTCATTATCACCAATAGTTGACATATGATTTTTAACATCAAAACCTTTTGTCGTTGCAAAATCAATAATATCTTTAGTATTTAATTCTAGCTCTTTAGCTAATTCATAAATTCTTTTTTTTCCCATATTTGCATGCTCCTTCTATATATCCATTAAGTCACACATCCTTCTGCTAAAACCTTTATCGGTAATAGCATACACTGTGCGCTGTTGTCCAACGGCCTCACTTAAACTGGCTTTTGAAAATCCAACATATAATTTAACATTATAGCTGTTGCACTTATCTGTTACTTTTTTTAAAGTCGCTTGTCCACAATCTTCAGAAAGAATAACCAATTTAGCTTTATTCTTCCTGACAGCATTCAATACTAGTCCTTCACCAGTCACCAACATACCTGCGCGTCTGGTCAAGCCTAGCATTTGTAAGAATTTTTGACTATTTTTCATCTTTAAATAATTCTCGTCTAGCTACCTGATGGTCAACATATTCGACAAGTTCTTCATAAAATGATTCGTCAATCTTAATACCGAATGCTTTATTGAATGTTCTTTCTTTTTGAGCCTGCTTCGCCACATCTACATCAAGAAAAATATATGCGCCACGCCCTGGTTTCTTACCTGTTGGATCTAAAGATACTTCATTTTCTTTATTCTTAACAACACGAACAAGTTCTTTTTTAGGTTTCATTTCACCCGTAACGATATCTTTACGCATTGGAATTTTACGATTAATCACTTTAATTTGCCTCCAAATCAATTACCGATCAGTTTTAATCGGCTTATTTGTTTGTTTCAGAAACTTCTTTTTCTTCACTACTGTTAACCATATCAGATTCAGATTTAATATCAATTTTAAACGTTGTTAATTTTGCAGCTAATCGTGCATTTTGACCTTTTTTACCAATTGCTAATGACAATTGGTGATCTGGCACAACTACAGTACAAGCATGATCATTTTCTGGATTAAAGACAACATTGACAACTTCTGCAGGATTCAAAGCATTAGCAATGTATTTTGCAGGATCTTCATTCCATTCAACAATATCCATATTTTCGCCTTTTAATTCATTAACAATAGTTTGTACACGTTGTCCTTTAGGACCAACACAAGTACCAACAGCATCGATATCTGGATTATTCGAACGAACAGCTACCTTAGCACGGTCACCTGCTTCACGAGCAATTGATACAATTTCAACTGTTCCGTCATATATTTCAGGAACTTCTTGTTCAAATAATCGTTTTAGCAAGTCAGGATGTGAACGACTAACAAAAACTTGAGGGCCTTTAGCAGCATTCTCAACTTTTGTGATATAAACTTTAATTCGATCATGTGGATTAAAACTTTCACCAGGAATTTGATCAATCTTAGCTAAAACAGCTTCCACTTTACCTAAATTAACATAAATATAACGATTATCATGACGTTCTACTTCACCGCTAACGATTTCATTTTCATATTGAATATATTGATCATAAACAATACTACGTTCAGCTTCACGAACACGTTGCATGATAACTTGTTTAGCAGTTTGTGCAGCAATTCGTCCAAAATCCTTAGGTGTAACTTCAAATCGAATTGAATCGCCAACTTCATATGCTTTATTAATCTCTAAAGCATCTTGCAAACTAACTTCAAGACGTGAATCAAAGACTTCTTCGACTACTTCTTTAACCGCATAAACTGTAATATTACCTTTTTTTGAATCAAACTCTACTTCAACATTTTGTGCTTGATTGTAATGACGCTTGTATGCAGAAACTAATGCTGCTTCAATGGCATCAATAATAACTTCTTTTTTAATACCTTTTTCTTCTTCTAACACTGTAAGTGCACTTAATAGTTCTTTACTCATCTTTAATTTACTCCTTTATAAAAAGCTACTTAAAATTTGATAGCTAAGCGCGCCTTAGCTATTTTTTGACGAGGAATAACGATCGTTCTCTTACGCGTTTTGTCCATATAAACAACTGTTAATTCATCAGCTGTTAATTCCGTTAAGGTACCTTGAAAAATTTTAGCGTTATTAATAGGTTCATATAGTGAAATATTAACGTATTCATTCAAAGCTCTTTCATAATCTTTTTCCTTTTTCAAAGGTCTTTCAGCACCAGGTGATGAAACCTCTAAAAAATAAGCTTGTGGAATTGGATCAGGATTAATCTCATCTAATTTTTCACTTAAAATATCACTAACAGCAACACACTCTTCAATTTTAATGCCTTCAGGTTTATCAATGTAAACTCTTAAAAACCAACTTGGGCCTTCTTTAACAAATTCAATGTCCACCAATTCAATATTCTGTTCATCAACAATTGGTTGAACTAGCTCTGTGACAGTCTCTATAACAGTACTCACACGTTACCCTCCTTACATTTTCCCAATAAAAAGAGTGAGCATCGCTGCTCACTCAAACAAGATATCAAAATACTTTCTTTAATATAGCATAATTTTCTGAAAACATCAACAAACTGCTATGTTCTCACTTTTTAGAAAAAGACATCATCAAAAATAGATAGTTGATTTTCATCTGGTAATGCTTTTAAAACATTATTTTCAGTCATATACTCAATTAATGACTTAGAAACTTTACCACGTTTAGCTAAATCTTCTTTAGATAAAAATGGGCGTTCCTCACGAGCAGCAATAATTTGCTTAGCAACGTTATTACCAAGACCTGGTACAGCTCTAAATGGTGCAATTAACTTATCACCATCAATTATCCAATTTGAATCATCTGATTTATCCAAATCAATCATCCCAAATTGGAAGCCACGTTCAAGCATTTCATTGCTTAATTCAAGGACCGTCAACAAATTTTTCTCTTTTGTTGATGCATCCATCCCTTTATCATTAATATCTTTCATTGCTTTTTTCACTGCTTCTTTACCATGCGACATTGCGACTAAATCAAAATCATCTGCTCTAACACTGAAATAAGCACAGTAATATAACATTGGAAAATAAACTTTATAGTATGCAATTCGTAAGGCCATCAAAATATACGCAGCAGCATGTGCCTTAGGGAACATATACTTGATTTTTAAACATGCTCCGATATACCAATCTGGAATTTTTGCTGCTTTCATCTCAGTTTGATAATCATCTGAGATACCTTTTCCTTTTCGAACACCTTCCATAATATTAAAAGCGCTACCAGCTTCCATACCCATATGAATAAGCCCCATCATGATATCATCACGACAGCCAATAACTTCCGGCATCGTGATTGTTCCATTAGAAATAAGTTCTTCAGCGTTTCCCAACCACACATCTGTACCATGTGATAGACCAGAAATTTTTAATAGTTCAGCAAATGTTTTAGGTTTTGTTTCTTCTAGCATCCCTCGAACAAATCTCGTTCCGAATTCCGGAATACCTAATGTACCTGTTTTTGAGAAAATTTCGTCGCTAGTAACACCAAGTACTTCAGGCCCTTGGAATATTTGCATAACGCCCTTATCATCCGTAGGGATTGTTTTTGGGTCAACTCCTGATAAATCTTGTAACATTCTAATCATGGTTGGATCATCATGACCCAAAATATCTAATTTCAAGATATTATCGTGGATAGAATGGAAATCAAAATGGGTTGTTTTCCATTCGGAAGTTGAGTCATCTGCTGGATACTGGATAGGTGAAAAATCATAAACATCCATATAGTTAGGGACAACTAAGATACCACCAGGATGTTGACCGGTCGTCCGTTTAACGCCAGTTGACCCCTTAGCAAGTCGATCTATCTCCGCATTTCTAAACGTTGCTCCAGTATCACGTTCATAACCCTTAACATAACCATAAGCCGTTTTATCTGCAACAGTACCAATTGTTCCTGCACGGAAAACATAATCTTCCCCAAATAAAACTTTCGTATAATTATGCGCAATTGCTTGATAATCACCCGAAAAATTCAAATCAATATCAGGAACTTTATCACCATAAAATCCAAGAAAAGTTTCAAATGGAATATCATGTCCATCTTTATCTAATGGTGTACCACATTTGGGACAGTCTTGGTCTGGTAAATCAAATCCAGACCCATATTCACCTTTTTCATAAAAATGTGTATATTTACATTTAGGGCATCGATAATGAGGTGGTAATGGATTAATTTCTGTTATTCCAGTCATTGTTGCAACAAGACTTGACCCAACAGATCCACGGGACCCTACTAAATAACCATCTTTGTTAGATTTATGAACTAATTTTTGTGAAATTAAATAAATAACTGAAAATTCATTATCAATGATACTTGTCAATTCTTTATCAAGACGTTTAACCACAGTTTCAGGTAACTCTTCTCCATAAAGTTCATGAGCGCGATTATAGGTTAATTGTTTAATTTCTTCTTCAGAGCCATCAATTTTCGGTGCATATAATCGATCTTTAACTGGAGAAATGTCATCATCAATCATATTAGCGATTAAATTCGTATTTGTAACAACGATTTCTTTAGCAACATCCGCACCTAAAAATTGGAATCCTTCCAACATTTCATTCGTTGTTCTAAAATGTGCATCAGGTAAAATAGAACGATTTAACGGATTAGCACCACCCATTGAATTAACAAGAATTTTACGATAAATACTATCTTCAGGGTTCATATAATGAACATCTCCAGTCGCAACAACCGGCTTATCCATTTCGTGTCCTAAATCAACCATATTTTGTAAAATTTCCTCTAAATTTTGATTATCCTTAATTAATTCTTGATGGATTAGAGGTTCATATAATGCTTTAGGCTGAATTTCTAAGTAATCATAAAACTTAGCCTTTTCTTTAGCCTCTTCCATCCCTTTTTGCATCATTGCTGTAAATACTTCACCTGAGTCACACGCTGAACCAACGATAATACCTTCACGATATTTATTTAACTCACTTCGAGGGATGCGGGGCATCCGATAAAAATAATCTATCATCGAAGTTGAAACTAATTTAAACATATTTTTAAGTCCGGCTTGAGTTGTCGCAAGTAACGTAACATGGAATGGACGTGCTTGTTTGTAAGCATCATGCTCACCCATATGATCATTCAATTGAACATGTGACGTTATTTCAAATCGTTCCTTAGCATCTTTAATAAAGATATTACACAAAAGACCAGTTGTCTCAGCATCATAAATAGCGCGATGATGATGTTCCAAGTTAACATTGAATTTTTTGGAAAGTGTATTTAATCTAAACCCTTTTAATTCGGGATGTAAAAATCTTGCTAACGTTAACGTATCAATGATTGGATTTTGCATAGGTTCCATGCCATGACGTTCATATCCAGTATTCATAAAGCCAATATCAAAACTAGCATTATGGGCAACTAGAATACTACCTTCTGAAAATTCTCTAAATAATTTAAAAACTTCTTCTTCAGATTTTGATCCATGAACCATTTCATCCGTAATTGAGGTTAAATTAGTTGTTGTTTCAGATAAATGATGTCCTGGATCAATAAATTCATCAAATTCTTCAATGACATTTCCCTTTGTCATTTTAACAGCAGCTAATTCAATAACTTTATCAAATCGAGCAGATAAACCCGTTGTTTCCGTATCAAAAGTAACATAAGTGGCTTCTTCTAGATTTACATCCTTATCATTAAAAGCAATTGGAATACCATCATCAACAACGTTAGCCTCAACACCGTACAAAATTTTAATATTATTTTTCTTTCCAGCAGAATGAGCCTCAGGAAAACTTTGTAAGGTAGAATGATCCGTAATCGCAATTGCTTTTTGTCCCCATTTACTGGCTTGCTGTACATAATCCGTAATTGAATTTGTGGCATCCATTTGACTCATATTTGAGTGTAAATGTAATTCAACACGTCGTTCATCATCTGGAGCTGTTTCTTGACGGCTTGGGTGGTCGACTTGATTAATATCGTAAGCATTCACCACTAGATCTCGCATAAAATTATCTTCTTGTACTGCACCACGAACTCTGACCCATTCTTTTTCTTGAATAGCAGCAAACATCGCTTCGTCTTCTTCATTACGAGAGAATTTTTTTACGGTCATGGATGAACTATAATCCGTCATTTTAATGATCATTAATTGTCTTTCAGACTTAAGCGTCCGGATTTCCTTAGAGAAAATATATCCCTCAATAATAACCGAGCGTTCCTCTTCAATGATTTCAACCATCCGTTTTGCAGGCTCTTTTGTACTAATCTTTTTACCCATTTGAACAGGTCCATTAATTACAGTTTGAGAATCAGTCTTTTTCTTTTCATTTTGTTTCTGAATAGTTTCTGTTGCCTTCTGCATCATTATGGCATCTTGAGATTCTTTTCGCTGTCTAATTTCTTCTATTTTTTCTTGTGATTTTGATTCATCTAATAATGTATTAATATTTATCTGTGGAAATCCGACCATTTGATACGCAGTTTCAATTGGTCCTAATGCTTGACCTGTTAAGAACGTTTTTACAATTTCATTTTCAGCCATTAACATCACTCGTCTATCATCAAGATAAGGGACGTTCCCATGAAAAAGTTCTTGTACTAGCGAAGAATTAGCTTCACTATTTTTAACTGCCCATGTCCAATAATCGCCTAAAAGTTGGTTTGTTAATTCTGGTTGCTCAACTTGAACAGTTATTTTTGTTTTTGCAATATCTTTAAATGTAATTGCAATTTTATTTTCTAAGTCACTAAATAATGAAAATGGCAAAATTTTAGGGGCAACTAGCTTGAATTCCCATAGTTTTGACTTTTCATGAACAGTTACGGTTGAAATTTCAATTAAATCCAATATTTCACTATCTTGTTGGTCACTTGATTGAAAATTAATTTGTTCTAATAGTTTATTGAATAATTCTTTATTATTAAGCGACAAATGATTGACTCCTTTTCTAAAAATGAAAAAGAGACTGAGTCAAAATTTTCTTTTGAACTCAATCTTCTTTAACTAGTTTTGATTTTCTTCTTTTAATAAAATTGAGATAGAGCTCTCTAATTCGTCTTTCGTTACTTCAATCGTTTCACCATTTCTACGTAACTTCACTTCAACGATACCATCAGCAGCTTTCTTACCAACTGTAATTCGAACAGGTAATCCAATTAAATCTGAATCAGCAAATTTAACACCTGCACGTTCTTTACGATCATCAAGCAATACTTTGTAACCATTTTCAGTCATTTTTTTGTCAATTTCATTAGCTAGAGCCATTTGTTCATCATTTTTAGCATTAATTGGAATTACATGAACATCGTATGGTGCAATACTTCTAGGCCATACTAAACCATTTTCATCAGCTTGTTGCTCTGCAATGGCTGCAAGTAAACGACTAACGCCGATTCCATAACAACCTAATATCACAGGTTTTTCGCGGCCATTATCATCTAAGATATTAGCGCCCAATGCCTCAGAATATCGTGTTCCAATTTTGAAGATATGACCAATTTCAATCCCCTTAGTAAATTTCAATTCGCCTTCCCCTTCAGGTGAAGTTTCACCTTCTTGAGCCAAACGTAAATCTACAAATTTATCTACTCGGTAATCACGATCAATATTTGCGTTAAATAAATGAGAACCAGTCGTATTTGCACCAACGACCGCATTTATCATTCCCTTAATTCCTTCGTCGGCAACAATTGTTACGTCTTCTGTAACACCAACAGGTCCAAGTGAACCAAACTCTGCACCCAACACTTCAGTAACATCTGAATCAGTTGCCATACGTAAAAAATCAGCGCCTAATGTGTTTTTTAATTTAATTTCATTCAAAATATCATTTCCGCGCATTAAAACCATCACTGGTTTTTCATCAGCCATAAATAATAATGATTTTATTAAATTTTCACTTGCTGTATCAATAAATTTAGCCAACTCATCAATTGTTTTAATATTTGGTGTTTCAATTTTTTCAATATCTTTAATCGCTTCATGTGAATTCTTATATGTTTTCAAACTTTTTGCCATTTCTAAATTAGCTGCATAATCGCTCTTATCAGAATAAACGATTGTATCTTCACCAATATCAGAAATTGCCATAAATTCTTTTGAATCATTACCGCCCATTGCACCTGCATCACCAATAATACTTCTAAAATTAAGACCACAGCGTTCAAAAATATTTTGATATGCACGATTCATTTTTTGATAAGTATCATTTAAACTTTCTTCATCCGCATGGAATGAATAAGCATCTTTCATTAAAAATTCACGGCCTCTTAATATACCAAAACGAGGTCTATTTTCATCACGATATTTTTGTTGTATTTGGAACATTGTCAGTGGTAATTTTTTATATGATTTGATTTCATCACGAATTAAAGAAGTAAATGTTTCTTCATGAGTTGGTCCTAAAATAAATTTTCTATCATGTCGATCTTTTAATTTAAAAAGTGTATCACCATAGGTTTCATAACGACCTGTTTCTTCCCATAATTCAGCAGGAATAACGGCAGGTACAAGCATTTCAACCGCTCCAATTGCTTCCATTTCTTCGCGAATAATTGTTTCAATTTTTCTAATAACGGAGAAAGCTAATGGTAAATAACTGTACATTCCGGCTGAAACTTGTCGAATATATCCAGCTCGTAACATCATTTGATGACTGATAACCTCAGCATCGCTTGGAACTTCCTTCATTGTTGGTATTAATAATTGTGATTGTTTCATACTATTTTATTCTCCTTTTTCATTTAAAAGAAATAACGCTGAATATCATTCCATGTGACTAATATCATCAATATCATTAAAAATGCAAATCCAACTAATGTAATAACACCTTCTTTTTCAGGTGAAATTGGTTTGCCACGAATTCCTTCGATAATATTTAGTACTAATTTTCCACCATCTAAAGCTGGAATTGGTAATAAATTCACAATTCCTAAGTTAATTGATAAGAATGCAAGCAATGACACAACACTCGCCAACCCATAACTTGCTGCATTTGAAGTCACTGCATAAATTGCAACCGGACCACCAAAATCATTTAAGCTGACACCTTTAGTAAACATCCCTACTAATACAGCCACAATACTAGCCACGACACTCCATGATTGCGTAAACCCATAAGTAATTTTATTGATAAATGAGTGATCCATTTTAACTGTAATACCAATTTTACCGATCTTTGTTGAGTCTGTTTTACTTGATTCAGGTGTAATAACGATTGATTCTGTTTTACCGTTCCTTATTACTTTTAAGTCAGTTTTTTTATCAGGACGACTGCTAATCGCTGTCGTTAATTCAGTCCAGTTTGTTGTCTTTTTATCAGATACAGCTACAATTTTATCATTTGCTTTTAACCCCGCCCTTTGAGCCGCAGAATTCTCTTGAATTGTACCAATTTGATTCAAATTGGTTGCAACGCCACCTTGCATAAAAGCAAGTAGTATAAATGCAACAATAGCTAATAAAAAGTTATTCATCGGTCCAGCAAAATTCGTTAAAATTCGATTCCAAAGCGTAGCTGATTGAAATTGAACATCTTCAGGAGCGATTTGAATTTCTGTGCCATCTTTTTCAATTATTAACGCATCATGATCAACATTATATTTTTTTACTATCTCTTCATTACCATTTTCATATCCTGTAATCCAGAGTTCTTTTTGCAAATCACTATCTAGGTATTCGATTGGGATACCATTATACAGCGTTGTTTTTTTACTCGTATTAATCTTTGTAACCTTATTATTACTATCCAGTATTAAACTCATAGGCATACCAGGTTTTAAATCTTCATCTTCATCATCAGCGATTCCCGCCATTCTAACATATCCACCAAGAGGTAATATTCTTAAAGTGTACGTTGTACTACCTCTATGGAATGAAAGTATTTTTGGCCCCATACCAATTGAAAATTCACGAACTAAAATTCCAGCACGTTTTGCAAAATAGTAATGACCAAATTCATGAATCACAACTAAAATTCCAAAAACGATAATAAATGTAATAATCGTTTTAATCATGTGAATCCTCCCCCTTTAATTTATTACATTAACCCAAATAAATGCATAATTGGCCATACAAATATTAAACTATCAAATCGATCTAAAATACCACCATGTCCAGGTAGAATACGTCCAGAATCTTTTACACCATAGAAACGTTTAAACGCGGACTCAACTAAATCACCGCATTGTCCAAATACCGAAAGGATTAACGTAATCAAAATCATTATAGGAAAAGAATGATTTTGTGGGAAGAAGTAAATAAAGATACTTCCTAACAGTGTAGCCATTAATGTTCCACCAATTGAACCTTCCCATGTTTTATTTGGACTAATATGTGGTGCTAATTTATTTTTACCAAACTTACGTCCAAACATGTAAGCACCTGTATCTGTTGTCCAGATAACAATTAAAATATATGCTAATGTCATTAATCCGTTAAAATCGTTGCCTCTTGCCGCAATAAAATAATGAAATCCCATCCCGACATATAAAGAACTTAAGACAAAAACACCAGCATCATCAAATGAAAAACGATTTTTTGAAGTAACCATATACATTAATAGAAGTGCAACAAGAAAATAAAATACATTTACAGAAGAAATGTGAGCTGGTAAAAATTTAAACCACTTATCTGGTGCAATCACAGTTATTGTCATTAAGATACCAAAAGTAGCCTCTGGTGATATCAATAATTTTTTCTTCATTACAAATACTTCCGAAATACCAATGCATCCTAAAATTAAAGCAAATATCTGCAATGGTAGTCCACCAATAATAACCAATGGTATGAAAATACAGAGAGCCACAATTGCCGTAATTACGCGCTGTCTCATAAAAATTCTCCTATTCTTTTATACCACCGAAACGGCGGTCTCTTTTTTGATAATTTAGTATTGCATCTTTTAATGCATCTTCAGAAAAATCAGGCCATAATGTATCAGTAAACACTAATTCACTATAAGCAATTTGCCATAATAAGAAATTAGATATTCTTTCTTCACCACTAGTTCTGATTAGTAATTCCGGATCATTATAAGGTGCTAAATTACTAGTCATTAAATACTGGTCAATTGTTTTATCTGTTATCTCTTCAACGCTTAGTTTACCATTAGAGGTATCAGTTGCAATATTTTTGATAGCCGTCACAATCTCTGCTCGCCCACCATAATTTAATGCAAAATTAAGAACCATCCCTGTATTATCTTTAGTATCTTCCACTGCATTTTGAACAGCTAATTTTGTTTCATTTGGAAGCTGATCAATGTAGCCCATAACATTAACTTTTACATTCTTTTCAATTAATTCTGGTACAAACTTATCAAAAAAAGTACCCGGTAAACTCATCAGGTAATTAACTTCTGTTTCGGGCCGTTTCCAATTTTCAGTAGAAAATGCGTAAAGTGTTAAAACTTTAATCCCTAAATCACTTGCAGCCATAGTTACTGTTTTTACAGTATCCATACCGGTTTTATGTCCCGCAATTCTAGGTAAATGCCTTTTTTTTGCCCAACGTCCATTACCATCCATTATAACAGCAACATGTTTAGGAATTCTTTCCATATCCAATTGGATTAATTCATTTGTTTTATTTTTTTTAAAATTAAAAGCCATATTGTACCTCCAAGAATAGTTACATGTTCTATTGTAGCAAAAAAACAGGCACAAAACGACGCCTGTCTTAAAATAAAGCTATTTATTTAAACTGCTAAAATTTCTTTTTCTTTATCTGCTTGAATATTATCAATATTTTTAATTGATGCATTCGTCACATCTTGAGCTTGTTTTTCTAAATCTCGTAAATCATCTTCGGTTAAATCACCATTTTTTTCTGATTTTTTCAAGGCATCAACTGCATCACGTCTGATATTACGAATAATAACTTTAGCATTTTCTGCTTCAGCTTTAACGTCTTTAGCTAATTCCTTACGACGTTCTTCTGTTAATTGAGGAATAACTAATCGAATTGCTGATCCATCATTCGAAGGGCTAATTCCTAAATCAGCAACTAATAAACCATGTTCAATATCCTTCAAAGCA
Source organism: Dellaglioa sp. CoH-56-MRSF-11 (assembly GCF_056782135.1). Next base: position 340,083 of record NZ_JBXAYE010000002.1, read on the forward strand.
CTTTTATCAAATGGCGTAATTAAAAGTACGCGAGCTTCTGGTACTGAAATTTGTGCAACTTGATTAAGTGGCGTTGGTGCACCATAATAATCTACTGTCACATTATTCAATAAACTAGCATTAGCTCGACCAGCCCGAATATTACCAAGATTTTTTTGAAGTGAAACCTCTGCTTTTGACATTTTATCTTGAGCATCAACTAATATAGGTTCTGTTATTTTCATTTATTTTCCCCTAACGGTTGTTCCGATGGTTTCACCGAGAACAACTTTTTTTATATTTCCTGGTTCGTTCAAATTAAATACGACTAACGGAATATCATTATCCATCGATAATGTACTTGCAGTTGTATCCATAACTTGTAAGTTTTTATTAATTATATCTAAATGTGTTAATTCTTCATATTTTGTTGCTGAGTCATCCTTTTGAGGATCAGCAGAATAGACACCATCTACGCCATTTTTTGCCATCAATATAACATCAGCATTAATTTCTGCAGCTCTTAACGCTGAAGTTGTATCTGTTGAGAAATATGGTGAACCCGTACCCGCAGCAAAAATAACAACGCGACCTTTTTCAAGATGACGAACAGCTTTACGGCGAATATAGGGTTCTGCAATTTGGCGCATTTCAATAGCTGTTTGAACTCGAGTTGGGACACCTACAGACTCAAGATTATCTTGCAATGCTAGTGCATTCATAACTGTTCCTAGCATCCCTATATAATCTGCCTGCGCACGTTCCATACCCATTGCGGCTCCAGCTTCACCACGCCACATATTACCACCACCAACAACGATAGCGACTTCAACACCCATTTCTTGAATTTCTTTTAATTCTTCAGCAACTTTTCTAATTACAGGTGGATTAATACCAAATCCTTGTTCTCCGGCTAATGCTTCACCGCTTAACTTCAACATAACGCGTCGATACTTAACATCTGACATCCAATGTTCCTCCTACAATCTATTTACAATTATTTTACCATATTTTAGGTATAATTAATAATTCAATTTATATCAAAATAAATTTATTAAAAAAAGTTTGTGCTTAAAGCACAAACTTTTGGATTGTAGAAAATTATTTAATTTGGCCCATAACTTCGTCTACAAAATTATTTTCTTTCTTTTCAAGACCTTCTCCAACTTCATAACGGATAAATAATTTAACTTTTCCACCCTTAGAAGCAACATACTTAGCAACTGTCATGTCAGGATCTTTAACAAAATCTTGATCATCTAAGCTAATATCAGCTAGATATTTATTTAAACGACCCTCAACCATTTTTTCAATGATATTTGCTGGTTTGCCTTCATTAGCAGCTTCTTTAGAAAGTACTTCTTTTTCATGTGCCAATTCATCAGCAGGTACTTGTTCACGAGATACATACTTAGGATTAATTGCAGCAACATGCATAGCAACATCTTTAGCAGTTGATTCATCAGCATCTGTAACGACAACAAGTGTTGAAATTGAGCCACCCATATGTGAGTATGATCCAAAACTTTCATTATCAGTTTTTTCTACTAATTCAAAACGACGTAATGAAATTTTTTCACCAATTACTTGTGTTGCTTCAATTAAATCATCATTAATTGTGCCACGGTCTGTTTTAATTGTAAGTGCTTCTTCAACATCTTTAGGATGTGCTTCAGCAATTTTAGTAGCAATCAATTTAACAAGTGTTTTGAATTGTTCGTTTTGAGCAACGAAATCAGTTTCTGCGTTAACTTCAACAATAGCTGCAAAGTTACCAGAGAATTGAACATCAGATAGACCTTCAGCAGCAACACGGTCACTTTTTTTAGCAGCCTTTGCCATACCTTTTTCGCGGAGGAAATCGATTGCTTTTTGCATATCACCGTCAACTTCAACGAGTGCTTTTTTTGCGTCCATCATACCGACACCAGTTGTATCACGTAATTCTTTAACTTGAGAAGCAGAAATTTTTGCCATTTGAATGGCCTCCTTGTTTAAATAATTTAATTGATTTTATATCTAAAAAAACTGCCTCAAAAGAAAGGGCCATTACAGTACCTAATTTTGAGACAGCCTAATTTATTTACTATTCAGCAGTTTTTTTATCATTTCCGCCTTCAACAGCTTCAACGATATCTTCGATTGAATCTACTTTTTCGTCAGCCTTTTTGAAAGAAGCTTCATTCACTTCTTCTTTACCTTGATTAGTTTCAATAATAGCATCAGCCATTTTTGCAGTAATCAAACGTACAGCACGAATTGCATCATCATTTGAAGGGATTTTTACATCAATTTCATCTGGATCACTATTTGTATCAACCATAGCGATGATAGGAATATTCAATTTTTGAGCTTCCTTAACAGCGATACGTTCTTTACGAGGATCAACAATGAATAATACATCAGGGATGCGAGGCATATCTTCAATACCACCCAAGAATTTTTCAAGACGATCTCTACGTTTAATTAATAAAGAAACTTCTTTTTTAGGAAGAAGATCAAATGTGCCATCTTCTGACATTTTTTTGATTTCTTTAAGACGTTTGATACGTTTTTGAATTGTGTTCCAGTTAGTTAAAGTTCCACCTAACCAACGATGGTTAACAAAGTATTGTCCAGCACGAGTTGCTTCTTCTTCAATAGCATCTTGTGCTTGTTTCTTTGTACCAACAAAAAGAACAACACCATCATCTTCAGCAGCTTTTTTCATTGATGCATAAGCAGCATCAACTAATTTAACTGTTTTTTGTAAATCAATGATATAAATACCATTTCTTTCAGTAAAGATGTATGGTTTCATCTTTGGGTTCCAGCGACGTGTTTGATGTCCAAAATGAACACCGGCTTCGAGCAATTGTTTCATACTAATAACAGCCATAATGTAGTGCCTCCGAGTAAAAGTTTTATTTTCCTCCCAAGTGTTCAACTGTGCTAAGACTCTCCCGAGCACCCTCAGTCACATCCCACAAGGTGTGAATTGATGTTTTAACATCGTCTTTAAGTATACAAAATCTAAAATTAGAACACAAGTCTTATTTTTAATTATTTAACTTCTGTTTCCACAACGCCTGTTGTTAAAAATTGATAAGCACTATTCAAAGCAATTTCAACCATATTTTTAACTGCAGTTTCAGTATAGAATGCAATATGAGGTGTTAAAATAACATTTACCATATCTAAAAGTTCATTAAATAATGGATCTTCAATAGATGAGTCCGTTAAATCATGATTAAATATTGGATTTTCGAATTCATACGTATCTAAAGCTGCTCCACCAACTTGTCCTGATTTTAATGCGTCAATTAAATCTTCAGTATTAATTAACGTTCCACGGGCTGTATTTACAATCAGAACTCCGTGTTTCATTTTTTCAAATGAATCTCGATTAAGCATGTGTTCATTCTCTTTTGTAGCTGGCGTATGTAATGTAATAACGTCTGCTTGTTCGAACAACTCATCTAATGTATCAACATAAATACCACTCTTTTTTAATTCAGCATTTGGATAGACATCGTATGCAATAACTTTTGCACCGAATCCTTTGTAAATGTCCATTGCAACCCGGCCAATACGTCCAGTTCCAATAACACCCACGGTTAAGCTTCTCAACTCGCGTGAAATATTTGGAGCCCAACGATAGTCTTGATTTTTAATTTTTAAATTAAATTCTGGTGTTCTTCTTAAGAGTTGCATCAATTGTGTCACAGAAAATTCAGCAATCGCGTTAGGTGAATACGCTGGGACATTTGTCACCGTCACACCGTATTTTTTAGCTGCAACTAAATCAATATTATCAACCCCGACATTTCTAACAGAAAGAATCTTAATATTCATCTCTTTCATTTTAGAAAATAATGTTTCGTTATAAGGGATTGTTTGCAATGCAATAATACCATCAAATCCATCCGCTTGCTGTATCGTTTCATTCGTTAATAAATCTTGAGTAATTTCAACATCAACTTGATTGTCATCAGACCATTGATTACCAAATCCAACTTCATCTTTTCTCATACCGAACGCAATTAGTTTCATAATACAAAATCCTCCATTTTCTGACTAATTTTATTTAAATTTAACTTCTTTATCAGAATGTCCTGTTTCTATTAAGTCTTTACTTGCATTCAAAGCATCTATAACCATATTCCTGACAGCAGGCTCTGTATAGAACGCTGTGTGTGGGGTAATTAACACATTCTCACGTTGCAATAAGTTTTTAAAAGTACCATTTACTTGTGATTCTGTTAATTCTTTATTGAAATAATCAGTCTCATTTTCAAGTGTATCTAATGCGGCACCGGCTACTTTCCCTGAATCTAGCGCTCTTATCAGTGCATCGGTGTCAATCAATGTTCCTCTGGCCATATTCAAAATATGCACACCATTTTGCATTTTACTAAATGCTTCGTCATCTAATAAATGATAATTATCTTCAGTAGCAGGGCTATGAATTGTGATAACTGTTGATTTTGCATATAGCTCATCTAATGTATCAACATAGATTCCTTCTTCTTTCAAAGCAGGATTTTGATAAATATCATATCCAATAATTTTTGCACCAAATGCTTTAAAAATTTTAATGGCTGTTTGCCCAATTCTTCCTGTACCAATCACACCAACTGTTTGTGTGCGGATTTCTTTAGAGATATCGGGTTCCCAAGTGAAATCGTTATTCTTCATTTTACGATTAAATTGTGGTGTTTTTCTAAATAACTCCAACAATTTAGCTACAGATAGCTCCGCAACAGCACTTGGAGAATAAGATGGCACATTCGTCACAATCAATCCATACTTATTAACTGCATCCCCATCAACGTTATCCACACCAGTATTACGAATCGATAAATAATTAATATTTAAATCATGAATTTTTTTAATTAATTCAGGTGTATAGTCCTTTTGTTGGTAGGCAACGATAGCGTCATAATTTTCTGCTAATTGAACTGTTTTTTCGTCTAATAATTCATTAACAGTTTTTATTTTAATTTGATTATCTTTTTCCCATTCTTGGACATACAATAATTCATCTTCTCGGATACCATACGCAATGATTTTCATAATGTTATACCTCTTTATTTTAAAATTTATACTTTCATTATATCATTTGAAATCTTTTTATACATTATTTCAGATTTCAACTGATTGCTTTTTTAAATAAGCAATTTTTTTATCTCTTGATTGGTGTTTGAAAGCATATTCTTTCTTTAATGCTTCAGATTTCGTTTCAAATGATTCCTGCAAAATCATTTTCAAAGGCCGTCTACTAGCTAATTTTGTGTACTTTGCACCTTTCCCTGCATTATGCGTTGCAAGTCTTTTTTCGGGATCCGTTGTAAATCCGCCGTATAGTGTATTATCAGCGCACAGTAATACATAGAAATAATATTTTTTTTCATCTTCCATAAACAATCTCCTGAACCATTTGTGTGTACTCATCATCGTTACCATAAACAACAATAGGAGGCATAATCCTAATTCCTGCTGCATTGCCATCCTTAATTGCTTCAATTAGGACCATGTTAGCCTCTTTTCCCTCTTTTGGATGAACAAATTGGATTTTTTTAGGCGCCAACCGATGATTAACCATTTTACTTAGAATTTCAGGCAATCGATCAGGACGGTGTACGAAAAAAGTTTTCCCCTTCATTTTCAATAAACCGCTAGTAATTTCTAGAATACTATCTAAATTAGTTGTAATTTCATGTCGTGCAATTGCTAAATACTTGTTAGGATTCTGAGAAGATTGTGGCGTATTTGGAAAATAAGGTGGATTACACAATACGGTATCAATTGAGTCTTTTTCTAGATAATCAAACGTGTTGATTAAATCTGTTTGCTTAACTTGTACTTGATTTTCCAAGTGATTCAATTCAATACTTCTATTTGCCATATCAGCTAATTTTTCTTGAAGTTCAATCTGATAAATTTGACCCTTTGTTTTTTGACTAACAAATAACCCGACTGCACCATTGCCCGCACATAAATCAACTATTTTAGTTGATTCTTTTCTTGAAACATCTGCAAAATGGGCTAATAAAACAGCATCCAGTGAAAAAGAAAAAACATCTGAACTCTGAATGATTTTAATTTGATTTGAGTATAATTGGTCAATACGTTCATTGTTATTAAGTGAAACCATTTTTCATTACCCATTTTCTATAATTTTTTTTAAACTTGCAACTTTTAATTTAATTAGTCATACTTACCATACAAAGTTTAAAATTTGAAAGGATTGTTGCCACATGTTTTATTCATTTGCACGAGGTATTGTACGAGTACTTTTATTCTTAATCAATGGGAATGCCCACTATATTAATAAAGAAAAACTACCTGAAGGATCGTATATTTTAGTAGGTCCACACCGAACTTGGTTTGACCCCCTTTACTTTGCCTTAGCTGGTAGTCCTAAAAAGTTTTCATTTATGGCAAAAAAAGAACTATTTGTAAATCCAATTTTACGCTATATCTTAATTCATGCCAATGCTTTTCCAGTTGATCGAGAAAATCCAGGTCCATCAACAATTAAAACGCCAGTTAAATTTTTAAAAAAAGGCGAATTATCATTAATTATGTTTCCCTCAGGTACCCGACATTCCGAGGAATTAAAAGGTGGTTCACTCTTAATTGCTCGAATGGCACAGGTACCCCTAGTTCCAGCAGTCTATCAAGGTCCATTAACCTTAAAGCAACTTTTCAGTAGAAAAAGAGTAACCGTTTCATTCGGTGATCCAATCTATTTAGACAAAAAAACAAAATTGACTGATGAGGTCCAAACAGAAATGGACACCCAATTAATGGCTGCATTTCAAAAATTAGATACTGAAATTAATCCCAATTTTAAATATGTTGATCCCCATAAAAGTAAAAATAATAATTAAATTCCAAAAAAAATACTGGTAGGAAATCATATTGATTTTCTACCAGTATTTTTATTTAAAATTAAACTTAATCATCTGATATATTTTGTAAACTATACATGTCAGCGTATTTACCATTTAATTTTAGTAATTCTTCATGTGTTCCTCGTTCAACAATTTGACCCTTATCCAACACTAGAATTTGGTTAGCGTCAACAATAGTTGACAGTCTGTGTGCGATAACAAGCGTCGTTCTATTTTGTCTCATTTGTTTTAACCCATCTTGTATAAGTTGTTCCGTCTCCGTATCAATATTAGCTGTAGCTTCATCCAATATTAAAATTTTGGGATTAGTTACAATCGTTCTCGCAAATGAAATCAATTGCTTTTCACCAGCGGAGTATGTTGCCCCTCGTTCAACAACTTTCGTTTGATACTGCCGAGGTAATTTATCAATAAATTGATCAGCATGAACAAATTTAGCAGCTTTTTCAATTTGTTCATCAGTAATATCTTGATTAAACATTCTAATATTTGAAGCAACATTACCATAAAATAAAAATGAATCTTGTAATACAAGCCCCATTTTTTTACGTAACTCTTCTGTCGAATATTTTTTAATATCTAAACCATCAATTAAAATTTGCCCTTCTTCAAAATCATAAAATCTCATCAAAATATTGATGGTTGAACTTTTACCACTACCCGTGTGTCCAACGAAAGCAAGTGTTTCACCAGGTTGTACCGTAAATGATATATTCTTTAAAACAGCATTCTCATCATCATAAGAAAAAGTAACATTTTTGAATTCAATTTTACCTTCAGTAATTGTGGCTCCTGCCACGGGTGTTTGTTGTGGTTCTATTGTTTGGTCATCAAGAACACTAATGATTCGGCTACCTGCAACGATTCCATCTTGGAAAGTTGTCAAATAATCCATTAAGTTTGTCATGGGATTGAAGAAATTTTGTAAATATGTTAGAAATGCATATACCATTCCTGCTTCAACAAAATGATCTAAACTGCTAATTCCAAATAACCCAAGTGTCATTACTACAGCCAATGCATAAAATAAACTAATAATTGGTGAAAGTAACAATGAATTAGTTCGAATCATTTCAAATCTTTTTTTCAAATAAAGTTCATTAGTGTCCTCAAATTCGCCTTCAATCCGTTTTTCTTGGCGAAATTGTTGAATCACATTTATTCCAACGATAGATTCATTTAATTTAGTATTTAATCGACTCAAATATTCTCTCATTTGTCGATAAACCTTTGAACTAAACCGTTGGTAATACCATGTTGTTATTAGTAAAATTGGTATAAAAATCAACGTTACCAATGCAATCTGTGGCTTGGCAATATACATTGCTACAAAAGCAGAGATAAGTGAAAATACACCAACGATTAATGTCATAAATAGCGTCCAAAAATCTGCTAATGTCATCGTATCATTAGTAACCCTAGAAACAACAGCTCCAGCCGGTGTCTTATCAAAGTAACGCATCCCTAACGTGTGAATTTTTTTAAAAAGAATGACACGTATTTTTTCTAATGTTTTTTCTGCACCCATTGAGTACAAATACATTTGAATGAATTGAGTAATTGCTTTTAAAATTACACCGATAAAGTAAAGACCCGCAAATAAAAACATAATATTTAGTGGTGTTGATTTCGATTGAAGATAGTTATCCATATAATACTGTAAAAGAAGAGGTAGTAATATATTAATTCCACTTAATATGGCCGCAAATAAAATTGCGATTAAAAAATCGGCTTTAAAATCTTTTGTATAGGGCAACAATCTTTTAATAACTGTTCTTTGTTCTTTACCGCTCAGTTCTTTTTGCCAGCTAGATTTAGGCTTTTCACTCATTAATTTCATCTCCCTCTAACTTGCTTTCAAGTTGTTGTTTAGTTGTCATTTGATAGTACCAACCTTTTGATGTCATTAACGTATCATGCTGTCCTCGCTCAATAATTGTTCCACCATCAATTACGATAATTTCATCTGCATCTTTTACACTACTCATACGGCTTGCAGAAATAATAGTTGTTTTATTTTGACGTTTCTCTTTTAATCTAGTTAAAATAATAGATTCCGTTCTGGCATCAACTGCCGAAAGAGCATCATCCAAAATTAATAGCTCTGGATTAATTACAAGGGCACGAGCGATAGCTAAACGTTGCTTTTGGCCACCAGAGAGGGATATTCCTTGTTCTCCAACCTCTGTTTCATATTTTAGTGGTAATTCAGTGATATCACTATCCAAATCAGCATTAAATGCAGCCATTTCAACCTTTTCTTTTGTTAAATTCATATTAGCAAAACGTATATTATTTAAAATAGTTGTTGAAAATAAAAAGCTTTCCTGAGGAACGTAACCAATTGACTTCAGATACGTATCTAAGGCATACTCTTTAATATTTGAATTATTAACTGAAATCATTCCGTTGTATGCATCAAATTCACGAAGTATCAATTTCATAATCGTTGATTTGCCAGCACCCGTTTTTCCAACAATGCCAAGAGTTTGACCAGAACCAATTTCAAATTTAACATTATGCAAGCTTTCCCGATCATCATCTGGATAATTAAAATGCTGGACATCAAATTTAAAAGATCCCACCGGTAATTTATCTAACCCCTTTTCATTATCTACAATGCCACTTTTTTGATTTAATAATATTTGAACACGATCATAACTAGCATTTCCACGTTCAATAACATTAAATAATCGACCAATAGCAAACATCGGCCAAACAAGTAACGCAATATAACTTATAAATGAAATCAGTTGTCCAATTGAAATAACGTTGTTAGCCACATAGTATCCACCTAAAATGATAGTGCAAACATATGACAATCCAATAATTAAACTTGTTATTGGATCAAACAATGCATCCAATAAATTAACTTTTCTATTAATCTTGATAGTTTCTTCAACTTTTCCTTCAAAATCTTCAATATCTTCTTGTTCTTGTCCAAGAGTCTTAATCACTTTAATTCCGCTGACACTCTCTTGCGTTTTATTATTCAACGTTGAAAACGCTGCTTGAGATGTAGAGAAAGCAGTGTGTATTTTAGTTCCTAAATATCTAGCCATAACCGCCAATAAAGGTAACGGAATAATTGCTAAGATTGTTAAACGCCAATCTATTAAAAATATCATTGCAATTATAGTTGTCCCACCCGTGATAATTGAATCAGCAAAAGTTAGTATACCTGCACCAGCAACCTGCTGAATAGCTGTTAAATCATTCGTTGCATGTGCCATCAAATCGCCTGTTCTATTTTGCTGAAAAAAAGATTGATCCATTTGCATAAAATGTTTAAATAATCGAGTACGTAAAATTTTTTCAAGGCGAGCAGCGCTACCCCAAATATTGGTTCTCCAGATATATCTAAACAGATATTGCCCTAATGCAACAAAAACTAAGATACTAATCCAAATTGCTAACTTACTCACTGTTAGTTCATTTTCACTCATACTATCAACGATATTTCCAATAATTTTAGGTGGAATAATTTGGAAGATTGCCACTAAAATCAGAAAGAATACTGCGATTCCATACGATTTTTTTTCTTGTTTAAAAAACCATCCAAGTTTTCTAAATATAGTCATTCTAACTCCTCCTTTTTATAAAAAAAAACAAGCAAAGGAAATCCTTGCCTGTTCATAAAATATTAAATTATTTTTTTTGCGAACTATTTTTTGCTTGTGCATTCATAGATGACATCATCTGATGTAATTTCTTTTCAGAAGGTTTTTGGCCCATTTGGACCATCATCATTCTTAACATATCTTCATTGATTGGTGGGTTCTTTTGTAAATATGTTTCCATATACTTACGAGCACCGAAAAATCCTCCGACAAGTCCAACTGCTAACGCAATAACGGCGATTAAAATCGTCATTCCCATTGACATAATTCAAGACCCCTTTCAATTCACTTCAATCACTAATTCTACACAATTTTCACATAAAAGAAAAGGTAAATCTATTCAAATTGGGAACTATTTTCTTAGTTATCTCGTAAACCTTTATCACGTTGAACTTTTTTTACTTTGTCAGGTGTTACTTCTTTACCTGTTTTATCATAAACCTGCATCATTTCAACTCGACTTCTAAAACTTTCTCTAAATAATGCAAGATACGTTTCACGAAGTTCTTTTCTTTCAGCTTCTTCAGCCTTTGTTAAACCTTCATCAGTTTTACTTTTTGCAGCTAATTCATTTATTCTTGGTGCTAAATCTTCTGGGATCATTTATTATCACTCCTTAAAATTTCACTCATAAGCATACCTGATAATATGATAAAAAACAATTATTCAAATTAACCGAACGTTTGTTTGCAACAACTACTTTCATATGCTACTATTAAAATAATAAATAATGATGATGAGGTGTACTAAATGACAAAAGCATCTGACAGCAAACAACTTGCAGTCTTGCGCTTTATTCATGAACGAGTGGACACGAAGGGTTATCCACCAACTGTTAGAGAAATTGGCGAAGCTGTTTCTCTATCATCTACTTCCACTGTTCATGGACACATTGCTCGACTTGAAAAAAAAGGATTACTAACTAAAGATCCCACCAAACCTAGGGCAATTGAACTTACACCACTTGGATTAGATGCGATTGGCGTTAATAGTCATGAAAATTTAATTCCAATGGTCGGGACCGTTACTGCTGGTGTACCCATTTTGGCTGTTGAACAGGTAACTGATTATTTCCCCCTCCCACCTGACTTTAATTCCTCAGATGATTTATTCATGTTAACAATTCGCGGAGAAAGCATGATTAATATTGGGATATTAAATGAAGATCAAGTTATTGTCAGAAAACAGTCAACTGCTGAAAATGGTGAAATTGTTATTGCAATGAATGAATTTGATGAGGCAACCTGTAAAAGATTTTTCAAAGAAGAAAATCATTTTCGTCTCCAACCCGAAAATGATTCAATGGAACCAATTATTTTAGATTCTGTCTCTATTTTAGGCAAAGTCATTGGACTCTATCGTCATTTTTAATGAACAAAGCAGAAAAAGCTACTAAATTAGTCAGACTAATCTAGTAGCTTTTTCTATTGAATAGAATATTGCCTTTGCATATTTTTGCTGCCTATTAAAATATATTTAGATTTATCATTACTGTAATCTAAATAAATATCTGCTCCATCATTTTTTAAATGATTTTGATACATATTCTCGTATAATTCAATAGAAACTTGAACACGTTCTTCTAAATTAATTTTCGGTAATTGACTCTTGAAATTATCTGTTAATGTACCAGAAAAGAATTCTCCAACTGCCCCTGAACCATAGCTATACATCCCTATTCTATCACCGGCCTCTAAATCATTACTATTTTCAAGTAAAGATATAAAGCTTAAATATAGTGAGCCAGTATATAAATTTCCAACCTGATTATTATACTTTTTAGCTGCCTCAAATTCTCGTTCTAATTCAATTTTTTTGCTATCTGTCGCTTCATTAAGGACTTCTCTTAAACCTTTAACACCAAGTTTTGTATATGGCAAATGATATAAAATAGCCTTAAAATCAGCAACAGTTAATCCTGTTTTATTTTTATACTCATTCCATGTTTGATTAAAAAAATCTAAATATACGTTCTGAGAAGTTTTACCGTCTACAAGTGCTTCGCTGTGATTTAATGGGCGCCAAAAATCCATAACATTTTCCGTTACAAATCCACTATCTGCATCTAATAAAAGTATTTTTGGGTTTTTCGTAATAATCATTGCGACAGCGCCGCCACCTTGTGTAGGTTCACCCGCAGTATTTAGACCATATCTAGCAATATCAGCACCAATGACTAAAACCTGACTATTTGGATTAAGCGACACATGTCCTTTTGCCAATTGAATAGCGGCCGTTGCTCCATAGCAAGCTTGCTTAATTTCGATTGATCTCACGTGTTTTAAGCCTAAAAGACCTGAAACGTAGGCTCCTGCCGACTTTGAATTATCAATACCGGATTCTGTTGCAAAAATAACAAAGTCAATTTTGTCTCTATTTTCGTTATCTATTAATAGATCTGCAGCATTTGCACCCATCGTCACCACGTCCTGTGTCGGCGGTATAACAGCCATTTTTGATTGGCCAATTCCAATTAAATATTTATTAGGATCTACATTTCTGACATTAGCTAATTCTGACATATCAACGTACTGATTCGATGTAAAAAAATTAATTCGATCAATTCCAATTTTCATTAATCTTCCAGCTTCCATTTATTATATTGTTTTTATTGTACTTGATGTCTCATTTGATGGCAAGATTTGGTATCACTGGTTTAAAAAGGTATCATTATTCAGTTTCAAATACTAAACCTAAATACTTTTATTACTACCCTAGAAATATCTTTATCAATAAACTATCACACTCGGCGAACAGATAAAATTTGGCAACGATTACAAGACTCATTGGTCGTATTGCACTTAATTGCACTTAATTGCACTTAATTCCCCTTGAATACTAATTATAGAATCACTTTATGTATTCTCTTGTAATTGTCCAGTTAGACGTATAAAATTTAACCATATATTTATACGAAAAAGGGGATTAATATGATTGCACAAACATTTTATTTAATTGTTTTAATTATTTGGGTGTCTATGATTGGGTTAACTATTTGGGATAAAGGTTTGACTAATTTTTTTAAATATATATTCACCCCTACAAAAATACCAAGACAAAATAGATTTAAACACCCTTTTTTGTCGTTTTTAGTTATTCAAGAAAAAGAACAAAAATTTTATTTTTATGCAGTAAGTTTTTTAATAGGTACAATTTTTGGTCTAATGTTTTTCCCCAGGTTCTTAATTTTAAGACTACTAACATTTAGCATTGCTTCATTACTGTTTTGTTATAGTTTTTTTTCATACCTAAAATTATTCCCTAAAAAAACAAAACTCTGGCAAATTGAATCGTATTTATTATTACTTATTACTACATTCATTTTTTATCTAATTAATTATATGAATTTGATTACACCACTAATGGAAACAACAGTTATTTTTACATTTATATTAGGTATTATTATCATTACCTTTAGTTCATTCTATTTATTAAAATTACTTTCATACATTGTTCAAAATAATTTTGCACATACTGTACAGGTTATTGCTGAATTTGCATTAAATATTTTCTATGAAGGTTTGCTTGTTGGAACTTCTTTAATAGGCGTTTTAGGAGGTGAATCAAAAGTTACCGAATTTGTCTCTAAGTTACCCAGTGTCCATGTTGTTGATCACTTAGTAGCTATTTCATATTATGGCTTGAGTGATTTTTTTGGAGACCCCATAAATTCTATTCAAAATGTTCAGTCATATCCAACAATAATTTTATATATTCATCTGCTAAGCTTATTATTTGGCGCAAGCTACACGTGGATATTTCTTGCTAACTTAATAAGCATTGATAATAATTAAATGAGTTTTGCAATTATATTAAAAAGTTGATATACTAAACAAAGTTATTTTGGAGAGTTGGCAGAGTGGTAATGCACCGGACTCGAAATCCGGCGAACGCTGTAATGGCGCGCGCAGGTTCAAATCCTGTACTCTCCTTTTTATATCATATTAAACCAAAATAAAAAAACACAAACGCCAGTTTAAAGGCATTTGTGTTTTTTATTTTGTATAAAAAGAGACTATAAAGCATTAAAACATCATATGACTTTGCACATATTTCGCACATTTTTATATACCTAACATTAAAAAAGCTTTAAGTGACTTTCTGAATTATAAAAAATCAGTATTATACCTGTATCTTGGACCCAAACTGATGTATATATAATTAATATTTCGCAAACAACCGTCTGTTCTTGGTAAAAGGAAGATAATATTCAAAAGCTCGTAGCTTAATTTAAAAATAAAAAGCTCTAGTATTGGACGAAAATCCAATACTAGAGCCTCATTTTATAAAATTATACAACAATAGCTATCATAAAGCTGTAATCATGAATTTAATAGTTCATTAAACTGAATATATCATAGTCTTTTATTTTTTGACGGCCCTTTAAATCATCTAATTCAATAAAAAAGGCAGTCCCTACAACAATACCACCTAATTGTTCAACTAATTCTATCGTCGCTGCAATCGTACCACCAGTTGCTAATAAATCATCTGTTACTAAAACCCTCTGTCCAGGTTGTACCGCATCCTTATGCATATATAGTGCAGATTCTCCGTACTCCAATGCATACTTGGCCTCAACGGTTTCTCGAGGTAACTTACCTTTTTTTCTAGCTGGTGCAAATCCTACACCTAGATCATAGGCCACTGGACATCCAACAATAAACCCTCTAGCTTCAGGGCCAACAATCATCTCAACATTTTTACTCTTGGCATATTCTACAATTTTATTTGTTGCTTCGCGGTATGCTGCTCCGTCTGCCATTAAGGGTGATATATCTCGAAAAACAACACCTTTTTCTGGGTAATCAGGAATTGCAGCAATATACTTTGTTAAATCTAATACCATTAATAAACGCTCCTTTAATCTTCTGTATTCAATTGTTCAAGTATCCACTTTTTAAGATCATTCTCTTTAGAGTAGACTAACTTATCTTCAGCTAATATTCGATTATTTCTTAGCTTATATTCAGAAGTATTTTTAATGTCCATTTTATTTGTTGTACTTTTTCCAGTCATTAATCCATCTTTTATTTTAACAAATTCCAACTCTAAAAACACCTTAATCATGAATATTAATAAATTTTTCTTTATTTTTAAAAAATCAGATAAGACGATTAGTTGATTATTAATATCAACATCTTTATGACTCATCACAAATTTATATAACTTTGCATACTGTTCTCTGGATGGCATACCATCTAAATAGGCACTGTTAGTCTTTAAAAATACTGCAATTATTTTCTGACTATCCGATAAACGTAATATTGTAGACATTTGTTCCAACGAGCTTGGGCAATCTACAAATATAATTGTTCTTTGATTATCAAAATCTGATACACTTTTTAGTTGATCAGCCTGCTTAAATATCTGTTTGTCTGATGAAAATTGTTTTACTTGGTCATAATTTTTTTTATTCCAGAATATAAACAAGCCTTCATTTTGAAATAAACTTTTATTCACGTGGTCAGTTCTTTCATCAATAATTACAAGCCCTTCAAATTTAATGTCCTGTACCATTAACTGTAAATTTGTTTTATTCATCCATACATTTTTTTCAATTTCACCGATTAATTTGATCTCATCTAAAGTATTCTTGAAATCATCAACATACTTTGCATTTGAAAATGAAATTCCACTAATTTTTTCTTTCTCACCAACAACTTCAAATTTTAAGTGAGTTCCTGTTTTACCAATAGCCTTAACATTTTGTATTGATTTATATTTAATTTCAAAAATCGGTTTTTCATTGTCTGTACCAAATGGTTTTAATTTTTCAATATCCTTATAAAAATCCAAAGTCAATTGATCTACATTTAGCTTTGCTACAACCACTTTGGCTGGCTTAACGTTCAATTGAATTCCTTGAGATACTGCTTCATTTTCCAAGTCTAATCTAAATCTTTCTAAGTTTTGAATGGGAAATGTTAATCCCACGGCCATATGATGTCCACCAAAATGAGATGTTAATTCTCTATGTTCATTAATTGCGTTATACAAATGAAATGTATCAATACTTCGACCGGATCCTTTTAAATAGCCCTTCTCTGTATCTTGGTTTAAAATAATTGTCGGTTTACCAGTTACTTCAACAACACGACTAGCAACGATACCTAATACACCTTCGTGCCAATTTTCACCTGTTATTACCAGTGTTTTCTTGTACTGATTATACTCTGCTGTAGCCTGTTTCAATGCTAGTTCTAATATATCTGCTACAATTTTTTGACGGCGTACATTTTCAGATTGAACAAAGTTTGCTATTTCCTGTGCTCGTTCATCGTCTAGACTAGTTAACAGTTCAACACCAATATTTGCATCACCTAATCGCCCAATTGCATTTAAACGCGGCGCAATACCAAAACCAATATCTTTTTCATCTACTGTTTCCTGTTTTACATTCGCAACTTCCATTAATGCAATCAATCCTGGCCGGAACGTTTGTTGTAAAACCTTCAGACCGAAACTTACAAGTGAACGATTTTCATCTGTCAGTGATACCAAATCTGCTACTGTACCGATTACCACTAAATCTAGTAATTCTTCTGAAATATCACCTGTTAATGCACTCGCAACTTTAAATGCCACACCAGCACCTGAAAGTTCTCCAAACGGATATTTTCCTTCAGGATGTCGAGGATGAATTATTGCATAAGCCTTTGGTAAAACATCTGGTAATTCATGATGATCGGTTACGATAACATCTATACCTTGAGATTGAGCAAATTCTATTGCTTCATTCCCTGATACACCATTATCAACAGTAATAATCAAATTAGTACCATTGTCTATTATTCTTTTATAAGCATCTACATTAGGTCCGTAACCATCTATAAATCGGTTAGGTATATAAGTTTCCACATCTGCGCCCATATCACTAAGTGTCTCAAACATGATTGAGGTACTCGTTAACCCATCAGCATCATAATCACCATAAACCGTTATTTTTTGATTTTTAACTATTGCTTGTTGAATTCGTTCAATTCCTTTACTCATATCATGCATAAGCATTGGATCGTGAATGTTTTCTGCTCCTACATTTAAAAAATCAGTAATAGCTTTTTCAGATGTAAGTCCGCGGCTCCATAGTAAAGATATCAATGAATGATCTAATTGAATATTTTCAAATATTTCATTAGGTATTTTGTCATTACTTAAATCTAAAAACTTCCAACTATACTTTGATTCAATCATGTTAAACCTCTACTTTACTAACGATTTATATTTTCTGATTTTAACGTTTTAATTTCATTTTGTAGTAATTGAACTTCTTTTCTATTCTGAGTTTTTATTTTATCAATTGAATTTTTCAATGATTCATCAAAATTATTTTTATAGTCATCCAATTGTTGATTTAATTCTTTATTTTCTTTTTTTAATTTTAAAGTTGCACTTGTTGTTAACAGACCTATCAGTAGTGCTCCTGCTAAAATTGAAAATAATAAAATAAGAATCATTGGCATTTTAATTTCTGCAAACCAAAAATTAATTGAAACTTCCTTTACATTTAAAATTGAAAAAATTGCTATTACGATAATAAGTAATAACGCTATGATTGTTCGCCATTGTTTTTTCATATTTTCCCCCACTATTTTTTGTTAAATACTGTACCCGCAAGTAAATCTCCCATTTTAGGGAAAATTGTATATCCCAAATATGCCATTTCCATATAATATGGTAAATTAATTTCGCGTTTATTTGTACTTATGTTTCTTGATATAATCTTTGCAACATGCGCAGGATTTAGCATCATTGATCCAATATTTTTTAAATAGTTGCCCTCTTTATCAGCTATTTTGAAGAAATTAGTATCAATTGGTCCAGGATTAACTGTCATAACTTTAATCCCTAGTGGTTTTAATTCTAATCTCAACGCATTAGAATAACCAAGGACACCATATTTCGTTGCTGAATAAATTGCTGATTTCGGTGTTGCAATTTTCCCAGCAATAGATGCAATATTAATAATAACGCCATATTTTCTATCTGCCATATTTAGCGCAACATTTTGAGTCATGTACATTAGCCCCAAGACGTTTACTCTAAACATTTTTTCAGCAACATCCATATCAAAAGATAACACATTCTCCATCAAACCAAACCCTGCATTATTTATAAGTACTTCAATCGGTCCAATTGAAGATTCAATTTTTTTAACCATTTTTTCAATTTGAATTGGATCAGAAACATCACATTCAATCGCATAAGCCAATCGACCAGATAGACGCTGACAAGCATCTTTAACCTCTGTAAGTTTATCCATTTGTCTAGCGCAAATAACAACAATTGCACCTTTTCTAGCAACCTCATATGCCAGTTCCTTACCTAAACCACTTGAACCACCACTAATTAGAACGATTCTATTACGTAAATCTTTTAACTCTTTATATTGACTAATCATTTACTTTTTCCTTTTGAGAAAACGGCACATTAATTACATCAAAATCTCTAACAACCGTTGTATTTTTAAAGATACTTCTTGCCTCACTCTGTAAAGTAATGGCCATTTTACCAACATATCTTGCGGAAATATGTGTCAATAATAACATTTTCACGTTTGATTTTTTAGCGATTTCTGCAGCCTGAGCACTAGTTGTATGATAATAATTCCTTGCCATTTTTGATTCAGCTTTTTCAAATGTACTCTCATGAACCAGAACATTTGCATTTTCAGCTAATGTATAACTATTTTTTGTTTTTCTTGTATCGCCCAAAATTGTGACAATACGCCCTTTTTTAGTTTCTCCCAAAAAATCATTTCCATTTAATTTTGTGCCGTCTTCTAATTGAACTATTTTACCGGCTTTTAATTCTCCATAAATTGGACCAGACGGAATATTTAATTCTTTAAGTTTATCTATTTGTAATTCGCCTGCATAATCATGTTCCACAATTCGATAACCCACGCTTATAATACGATGATCTAAGTAATCAAAATATACTTTAAAAGTGCTATCTTCAAATATTAATCCAGGTTTATCAAGTTCTACAAATTTAATTGTATATGACAACTTCGTTTCAGAAACTTGTAAACTGGTCTTCACAAAATTTTGAATTCCTTTAGGACCAAAAATAGTTAAAGGTCCATTACCTCCTTGAAATGATCGGCTACTCAAAAGACCTGGCAACCCAAAAATATGATCTCCGTGTAAATGTGTAATGAATATTTTTTCGATTTTCCGAGGTTTTATTGTCGTTTGTAAAATTTGATGTTGTGTTGCTTCACCTACATCAAACAACCAAACACTATTACGTTCATCTAGTAGTTTTAGTGCAATACTGGTTACATTTCTATTTTTTGCAGGTGCTCCTGCTCCTGTACCTAAAAATTCTAATTCCATATTATTAACCTATCCTTACTTATTCATTTGATTTCATTGGTAATGTAACTTCAAAAACGACACCCTTCGGTATCTTATTTCTAACTTCAATTTTACCTTTATGCTCTTCAACGATCCATTTCGCAATTGACAAGCCTAACCCATTACCACCTGTTTTACGATTTCTTGATTTTTCTTCTCTATAAAAGCGTTGGAAGATTATTTTTTTATGTGTATCACTAATATTTTCTCCATCATTAATGACTTGTATCACTAGTTGCTTAGCCGACTCAATAACGATAAACGAAATTTCATTACCCGCTACTGTGTATTTCAATGCATTATCAAGTAAAATGACAATTAATTGATGTATACGGTCTTCGTCTAATTGAATGTACTTACTTGCAATATTTATTTGAAAATAAAATTGTTTATTTTGACTAAGCGCAATATCTGCATAAGGATGAATAATATTCTCAAAGTATTCCTTAGCAAGGACTTTCTTAAAGTTAAACACATTAGCATTAGAATCTGAATTAGCTAACAATAATAGATCTTTTGTTAGATTATTTAATCGTCTAATCTCACTTAATGAAGTTGCAATTGACTCGCTTTCATCGATAATATTTGCATTAGGTTTTGTTAACAAATACTCTAATTTATTTTGTACTATCGTCAATGGTGTTCTAAGCTCATGGGCTGCATTATCGATAAATTCTCTTTGCTTATTCCATGCACTAATCGTTGGTTTAATACTAATAGATGATAAAATAACACTTAAGGCAATCGACAACATTCCAAAAATAAGCAGAGATACAAGTAAAATATTCCTAAAACTAATCAATGAGTTTTGATTAATCTCAATATTTTCAATAATTTGAATATATCGTGCTTTATGCCATTTTTTAACAGCTGAGTCTGGAATTTCCATTAAGTATGACCTAAACGTAGGTCCGTTTTTTTGTTTAATTGTTTTAAATTTGTTTAAATCAGATTTTTTAAATGGTATCTTATTAAAAACGGGGTATCTGGTACCCATTGCATCTTTATTAATTATTTCTCCATTTTGTGACCATAAGATTTGATAGACTTTAAAGTCAGGTGCTTGCTTCAAAAGTGGACTATCATCGATTCTATTTATGGAGACATAATTAGAATCTTTTATTCGTCTAATTTGTTTTTTCATTGATATATCTACATTAACTGTTAAGGTGTCATTAAATGAACTATATACAATTAAACCAAGTGTTACAAAAATAATACTGAAGCTTAAAAGATACATAAAAAATAATTTTATACGCGTATCTCTATTTGCCTTATTTTTCATCAGGTTCAACCAGATAACCAACGTTTCTAATTGTTCGAATCATTTTTTCATGACCAATCTTTTTTAATTTTTTTCTCAGATTACTCATATAAACTTCTACAACCGTAATGCTAGTATCGGACGTAAATCCCCAAACACGGTCAAATATTTGTTCTTTCGTTAAAATAGTATTCTTATCTTCCAGTAAGTATGTTAAAAATTCATACTCTTTACCCTGTAAATTGATAGATTGGCTGCCAGAAATAATTGTTCTGTTATCAGATAAAATCATATCTTGATATTTTAATTCACTATCTATTTCAAATTTCATTGTTCTTTTCAGAAGAGCCTTTATTCTCATTTGTAATTCGTTTAAATTGAATGGCTTAGCTAAATAATCATCCGCCCCTAAATTAAATCCGGTAATTTTATCGTCAACACTATCTTTTGCTGATAAGATTAGCACTGCCGTGTCAATTTTCTTTTCTCGAATTTTTTTTAATACATCAAATCCCGATATTGTAGGAAGCATTAAATCTAAAATAATAATATCATATATATTTTGTGAAGCTTTAAAAAAGCCTTCCTCGCCATCGAACGCTTGCTCTAACGTCATAATTTTTGCTGTTGCTTCAACAATATTATCAGAAATAATTGTATCATCTTCAATAATTAATCCTCTTGGCATTTTTTTTCCTCATTCCTTTCATTTTCATTAAAAAAAATGCATAATAATTATATCTTCTACTAAAGGATGGTTAAATATTATGCGAATGATCGATTTAGAATTAGCCACTATTGATTTAAATAAAAATTTTAATTTATATTACACTACTAATAATCTATTTTACCCTATTTCTAAGGTAATTAGTACATCAGAATATTTTATTTTAATTGTTACTCCCTCTGATAAACCCTTGTTACTTCAAGATTTACTTCACGTATCTGAGTTGAAATCACGTCATAATAAGCTGTTTATCCAAACTATTGATAAAAATTTACATTTAATTTTAGGTTATAAAATAGATCATAATAAACTATTTTTAGCTTAAAACTTAAAATAGATCTGTCTTCATTCTACTCTGATGCTATTATATATATCGCATGGAGTATTAATAAAAAATGCTAACTGCTGTTATACAGTTAGCATTAGTGACATTTGTTAATAGATAAAGTTATTCTACATAATTATCCTGTCTTTATAGTATATCTAAAAAATGGAGGTAAAACAAATGAATATTCTATCTACAACAGTAAGTATCGTTGCCCTATTAATTTCACTGTATACCCTGTACATCGTCCTAAAAAGTAATAGATAAATTAAACGCTAATTTTTAACACAATACATTATTCATACAACTACTGGATTAAGTCATCAATTGTCCTATCTTATTCAAAAAAGGACAATATTAGTTTGTTGAAACAAATTTAAAAAACATTATAGAACATAGCTATTTTAAGGGTGTACACTTTCTGGTGTTGGTGAAATAAAATTCATCAACACCAGTTTTTTATTCTGAAAACAAAAAAAGAGGCCACCATGACCTGTACTAGGCCCTGTCAAGTTGACGGATGAAATAATATAAAATTTAATATGTTTCTAAATGGCTTTATCCCAGTATT